>NZ_LXWA01000064.1:0-100666 GCF_001652315.1 Psychrobacter sp. SHUES1
GGTGTTGATGGTGTAGAGTGCTAGATTATAGCTATCCCACACGTCGATGGTCAGCTTCTTGCCTTTAGCCAGGCTAAATTGAATGGTGGATTTAAGACTTTTCTTTCCTGATTTTTTGACACCTAAGTATTTGATTGCTGCTTTTTTAAAAGGAATCCAACCAAGTGATTTACGCTTAGATTTTGGGTTATTGGTTCGCCAGTTTAGTTTGGCTTTTTTGAATTGCTTGCGAGATTTAGCATGGGTTTCGGTGATGGCTTGTAAGGTTTGACTGTGCAAATTCAAAAACTCGCCACTACCTTTTACATAAGCCGCAATATCATAAGCTGAAAAGAAATGATTGGTGCGTTGAAGATGCTTAAAACTCAAGTCATTCACATAGTTCCACACAAAATTAACCGCACCAGCCAGTTTATTTAGCTGATTGGCGTGTTTGTCTTTGATGCGACACTTGAGCGTTTTCATAGAGTGATTATGGTCTTAATAAGTTTGGGTGACAAGTCTGTTTTAAGGCTGAGCGACAATAGCTGACGCCTGATATCCACGCCCTAGAAGGGACGTGGTTTTACAGCGCTTTTTGATAAAAAGTCAAATTGGTTATTTTAAGCGCTAAGCCAGTGTAAAGTGTAAGTCTTACTTCTAAATCGCTCATAACTTTAATAATACATTGAAACAGCACAATTGTAGTAGGCTATCGTATTATTATTTCAGCTATAACGCTCAGTTGTGCCCTAAAAGCATGTTCAATACTGACGACTTTAATACCACCCTTTGGATAATACGTATGAATACTCGCGCCGCCTCTTTGTTAAAGATTACGCTTGGTACCTCTTTATTATTATCTTTGCCTATAATGGGAGTCGCCGCCAACACGATGCCACAAAAGTGGAAACTGGACGTGCCTAAGACCAGTGCTGATTTTGAGGTCAAGTATTTAGGCAAGGCGACCACTGACGGTAAGTTTCGTAAAGTAAATGGATCGATCAATTATGACGTCAAAAAGCCTGAGAGTACGACCATTAATTTTACCGTGCATACCGATAGCATCGATACCGAGCGCAAGCTACGTGACTCTTTTTTGCGCCGTAAAGAGCTGCTCAATACGCAGCAATATCCGACGATGACGTTTGTCTCAAAAAAGATCAAGATGATTACGCCGAAAGAAGCCAATGTCACGGGCGACTTTACCGCTTTAGGTCAAACCAAACCGTTAACGGTAAGAGTGACTTTATCTGATGTAGAGATTGACCCCGCCACCTCTCAACCGACGTTAAAGTTTCGCGCGACAGGTATGGTCGATCGCTATAGCTATGGAGTGACAGCTTTCCCGAAACTGATTAGCAATATCATCCCCCTTGAGATATCAGGGAAGCTGATTGCAGCCAATTGATTAAGTGACAAAAAACCCAACTTAGAATTTCTAAGTTGGGTAGATAACACCATAGATTTTTAAGACGATACTTACAGAAACGCTTAATTATTTAAAAATATTATGACCTAAAAATGACTCGAAAATCGATTAAATATTAAAAATATATTTTCTAACGTTTTTAGTACTGCCATATTTGCTCTTCTGCTATACCAGTCTTATCTATTTTATTTCTTCTTTTCTGAATTTTAGTATCTATTTTTTCTTGCTTTTTCATCGCCTTTTGGTTGATATCGTCTATCATTGCCTGAATCTTTTTATCAATTTTATCCTGTTCTTTTTGACGCAGCTTGTCTACTTTATCCAGCTCTTTTTGACGCACCTTGTCTATTAATCAACGTGCCAGTACAAAACAGGTACACGTCCTTAAGCTCGCTTTAAATTAGCGAACTAGATATAACACTAACAACGGTCAACTATAAAACAACACATCAAGCTTGGTTATAGAGCGGCTGGTCGAACTTTGCGTTACCATTTAACGACTCATGGTGCATTATGTTTCGACACTAACCTACCCAGCAATCTATTTACAGGGCTTTTATAATATTTCAAAACCAAAAGTTAATCACAAAAAAAAGAGCCACCAGATTTCTCTAGTAGCTCTTTCTTGTTTAAACGCTAACTAAGTTAGGTTTATTACACCAAACTATTTACTGCATCAACCACAGCGTTAGTGGTAATACCGAACTCTTTATACAGCTCATCAGCAGGCGCTGATTCACCATAAGTCGTCATTCCGATAACTTTGCCATCTAGACCGACAAACTTATACCAGTAATCGACATGTGCTGCTTCTACCGCTACGCGGGCGCGGATATTAGCTGGCAATACCGCTTCACGGTAGCTCGTCTCTTGCTCTACGAAAATCTCGGCACATGGCATAGAGACCACACGCACGCCAACGCCATTTGCACTTAACGTCTCGTGCGCTTGCATAGCTAAGCCAACTTCTGAACCTGTCGCGATGATAATCGCTTGTAGCTCACCTTCCTCTTTCGCTAACACATAGCCACCTTTAGCGATGTTAGCGACTTGCTCACTATCACGTGCTTGATGTGGCAAGCTTTGACGGCTAAAGATCAATGCTGATGGATTGTTTTCGGACTTAATCGCTTCAACCCAAGCGCTAGCAGATTCGGTCGCATCACACGGACGCCATGTGCGTAGATTTGGTGTGGTACGTAAGCTCGTTAATTGCTCAACTGGCTGATGCGTCGGGCCATCTTCACCCAGACCGATAGAGTCATGAGTATAAACATGAATCACACGCTGCTTCATGAGTGCGCCCATACGTACCGCATTACGCGCGTATTCCATAAACATCAGGAAGGTTGCCACGTAAGGGATGAAGCCGCCATGCAGCGCGATACCATTGGCAATCGCGGTCATACCAAACTCGCGCACGCCATAATAGATATAGTTGCCATCGCTATCTTTTTCGATGCCTTTCGCGCCTTTAAATAGTGTAAGGTTTGAACCTGCCAGATCCGCTGAACCGCCCAACAATTCTGGTAGTAACGGCTGTAAGGTATTGATCGCATTTTGACTGGCTTTACGACTGGCAACATCACCGCCCTGCTCTTGCGTTTGCTGAATATAGGCTTGTGCTTGGCTTTCAAAATCCGCTGGCAATTCACCGTTTAAGCGGCGTAGTAGCTCGCTTGCCAATTCTGGATAGGCTTTTTTATAGGCTTCAAAGTCCGCATCCCAGTTCTTTTGCTGTACGTCGCCTTTAGCTTTAGCATCCCATGCTTCATAGATTTCGTCATCTAATTCAAACGGCGCATGAGTCCATGCTAAAGCGTCACGGGTCAAGACGATTTCATCATCACCAAGCGGCGCACCATGACTAGCTGCTAAGCCTTGCTTGTTCGGGCTACCCGCACCAATCGTCGTTTTACAAATAATTAAGCTTGGCTTAGCGGTCTCAGCAATGGCTTGCTCAGTGGCTTTGGTAATCTCATCGGTATCGTGACCATCGACTTTGATGACCTGCCAGCCATAGGCCTCAAAGCGCGCTTGCGTATCATCAGTGAACCAGCCTTCGACATCGCCATCGATTGAGATGCCATTATCATCATAGAAAAAGACCAATTTGCCCAAACCTAACGTGCCAGCCAATGAGCAAACTTCATGGCTGATACCTTCCATCAAGCAGCCATCGCCTAAGAACGCATAAGTATGATGGTCAACGATGTTATGGCCGTCACGGTTGAACTGCGCCGCTAGTGTCTTCTCTGCAATCGCAAAACCAACGGCATTGGCAATACCCTGACCTAGTGGACCCGTTGTGGTTTCAATCCCTGGCGTATAGCCAAGTTCAGGATGGCCTGGAGTTTTTGAATGCAGCTGACGAAAGCCTTTTAAATCATCAACGCTGACATCATAGCCTGATAAATGCAGCAAGGAATAAATGAGCATCGAGCCATGACCGTTTGATAGTACAAAGCGATCGCGGTTGTGCCATTGCGGGTCAGCAGGATTGTGCTTTAAAAATTTGCGCCACAATACTTCGGCAATATCAGCCATGCCCATCGGCGCGCCTGGGTGTCCAGAATTGGCTTTTTGAACCGCGTCGAACGACAGTACACGGATGGCATTGGCAAGTTTGCGTTCATTAATTGGGGTCGGCATAGAGTGTCCTAATATTCGAATGAAAAGTATGGAGCATAAGAGAAAGGGTTACTCAGAGGGCAATCCATCAGAAATACGACAAAAATACAATGGATGTCATCAAAAGATAGACTATAAAATCACATGCAATATTAACATATTTGCCATCTGGCAATCTAAAAATGCGCTGACAGAAGCGTTTGTATTTAACAATCATTCGTATCAGTTTTATTAAACCAATACGTATGAAAAAACCGCGAGTCAGCAACCAACCCGCAGTTTAGATAAAAAACTAAATCATTAAGCTAAAATGGTTTCAACTCCGCCCATGAACGGACGCAATACTTCAGGAATGGTGATACTACCATCAGCATTTTGATGATTTTCCATCACTGCCAATAACGTACGACCGACTGCCAAACCTGAACCATTTAGCGTATGCGCTAGGCTGGTTTGCTTGCCATCTTTAACGCGCGTGCCCATACGGCGAGCTTGGAAGTCGCCACAGTTTGAGCAGCTTGAGATTTCACGATAAGTATCTTGGCTTGGCAACCACACTTCGATGTCATAAGTTTTTTGAGCGGCAAAGCCCATATCGCCAGTACATAGTTTGACCACACGGTACGGCAGATTCAACTGCTGCAAAATGTACTCAGCTTGTGCCGTCATCGCCTCAAGTAAGTCATCTGATTGCTCAGCGGTAGCGATATTGACCATCTCAACTTTTTCAAACTGATGCTGACGGATTAGACCACGGGTATCGCGACCATGCGAGCCCGCTTCACTACGGAAACATGGCGTATGGGCGGTAAATTTTAACGGCAGCTCTTTGATATCCAAACGCTCACCGCGTACCAAGTTAGTCATGGGCACTTCGGCCGTTGGAATCAGATAAAAATCTGTACCTTCGTTATTGGTATGATTGGTCAATTTAAACAAATCATCTTCAAACTTCGGCAATTGACCCGTACCTTTTAAACTCTCAGCGTTCACAATATAAGGCACGTAGGTTTCAGTATAGCCGTACTTGATGGTATGGGTATTGAGCATAAACTGAATCAAGGCACGATGCAGTTGCGCAAGCTGACCTTTTAAGACGTTAAAACGGCTACCAGTCAGCTTTGCAGCGGCTTCGAAATCAAGCATACCTAGCGTCTCACCGATATGAGTATGGTCTTGAATCTCAAAATCAAACGCGCGCGGCGTTCCCCATTTGCGCACTTCGACGTTATCATCTTCTGATGTCCCGACTGGCACATCGGCGGCTGGGATATTTGGGATTTGCATGGCCGCTTGGCTAATACGCTCTTGCAAGGTACGCAGCTCATCTTCAGCTGTCTTAATCTCACCGCTGACACTTTGCATCTCAGCCAACAGTTCGCTGGCATCTGCGCCCGATTTTTTTAGCGCACCCACTTGCTTAGCACCGGCATTACGACGCGATTGCAGCTTTTCGGTTTTGACTTGCAAAGACTTACGTTCGTTTTCGATACTTTGCCAAAACGCCATATCAAGCACATAACCACGCGTGGCCAGCTGCTGTTGTAAATCCGTTAAATCACCGCGTAAGAGTTTTGGGTCAATCATAATAGTTGCCTGTAGCGCCAAAAGTGAGTAAGAAATAAAAAGGGAAAATAGTAGCCAAGTATAGTGCTTAGATATCACTAGCCATAAATGAGATAAAACAAAAAATAGCGCGCAAAGCCTTATAAAACCACTATAAAGCTTTGCCATAAGGCCACGTCAATCTGAATAATAAATAATAGTCACTATCATACCAATACCGAGCAGATTTGACCATGTTTTGGCTATATTTTGCCACAGTCTAGCACTTTCTTTGCACAAGCTTTATGGGTTAAATAACAAATAATAAAAGTCACATCATGCTCTTATACATCAAGTTCTCTCATTGACCTTAGTATAAATAAGGATGCTATCTGAAAAATAACCGAGCTATTGGTCGACAGACCCGCTTATATGTTTCATTTAAGAGCAGTTTTCGGTAAGATAAGCGCATATCTTTATTCTACTTTCCGCCAAGCATCGCTAAGTATGGCATCGCAGCCTCGCTTTGGCGCTTTTCATCCCACGCTTTTAAAATACGTATCTGAGAAACCTTTATGGCCCTGTACCCCTACACGCTTCAACCTGTCGCCTTAAACCTAACCGAGGCCGAATTTCATCAAGCCCAATATGAGCTATTTGCCAGTGCCAGCCCGTCGTTTGGTCTGTCGAGTATTAAGATGAAAGAGTGGATTATTATGGCAGTCGTCGTCATATTAGCCATCGCGGGCTTGGTTTTTTTAACTGGTTATTCGACCATTATCTTTTGGCTTATGCTAGCGGCGGTGGTCATTTATCTATTGGTACGTACCCTTGGCTTTAAATGGTATGTCAAAAAAGAGTTTGAAAAACAAGTTGCTGACCAAGAAATGCCTGATGAGATGCGTCAGATGAAATTGGGCGTGCAAAAGCATGGTTTAGTCATGGCAATGCCAGTCAATCAGCCTGACATGTTTAATAGCAATCAGATGCGCGGTATGCAGATGCGTGCTGGTAGCACTCAGCAAGCGGTTATTCCTTGGAGCGCCGTCAAAAGCTGGGATGAAACCGATGACTACATCTTCATGATGTTTGAGCTAAAAGGTCAACAGGGCAGCCAAATCATTCCTAAGCGTTTACAAGCGCAAAAATTCCCAATCGATACCGTACGTCAGCACCTACAAGAAGTCATTGCCGTTAAAGGCTTAAACCCTGAAAACTTACAGCCACCTGCAAAACTATAAAAGTGACTTTTAAATTAAGAAGTGGCTTTTAGAGTGCTGTGGTTAGTCGTTTTTTATAATTCAGCATTAAACTTGTATAGGTGTTGGCTTTATAAAATAGTATGAATAGCGTGGATATTGTGACTTTATAATTCTATCAAATCAATCACAGACTTAGATTAATTGAATTTAACTTATCATAGTATCTTTGCTATTATAATAAGCATAAACAGACAAGGTATAGATACCTAAAAACCTGTAGAAGATATATAACGAGCATAGCAATGCAGGATATGACTTGCTACACTCTTAGACTTCTACATTTGCCTTAGATGATTAAGTCTAAGTTTATAAAAATAACCAATCTCTTAAATCAACACTCAAACTATAAGGATAATATTATGAGTAATACTAATAATGCAACCAACCAAATCGGTCTAGAAAAAGCGGATATGAGCGAAGTGATTGATAAGTTAAACGACTTATTATCAAGCTATCATATGTTTTATATCAACGTACGTGGTTATCACTGGAACGTAAAAGGTGAGCATTTCTTCACCTTGCACCCACAGTTCGAAGAGCTATATACCAATTTGCAAGTAGAAATTGATGAAATCGCTGAGCGTATCTTAACCTTGGGTGGCACGCCACTGCATGCTTATAGCGACTTTAGTCAACATACCAACATTCAAGAAGATAAAAACGTTAAAGACGGTAATGCTTGCGTGCAAGGGGTAGTGACTGGCCTACAAGCACTGATTGAAGAGCAACGTGAAGTGTCAGCATTGGCAGAACGAGCGGAAGACCAAGGTACAGCAGACTTAGTTGATGAGTACGTACAGCAGCAAGAAAAGCTGATTTGGATGTATAACGCTTTTTTGGCTAAATAACGGCTAAACAGATAAATACATAAAACCATTTATCACTCAATTCGTTTATTAACTGAATAAATAGTAAGTAAGGAAAAAGCACCTAATTTAGGTGCTTTTTTTGTGTTCGCTTTGCTAAAAATCGATAAACGTTAAGCTCTTTCAATAGCTGAACCTATTCTACTTCTCAATCCACTGGCGTATTTTTTCACGCTCTGCTGGCGTTGCTTGTAACCAAAGTTGCATAAACTGATCTAAAGTACTGGTAGAGGCAGCAGCGCTTGTCGTTTGCTGAACTGTGGTCACAGCACCTGTATTGACAGTGCTGGCAGTAGGTTGACCTAACGCAGCAATGGCACGTTGGTTTTGTAGCTCAGCATCATTTGCGCCGCCAAATACACCACCCAATGTTTTACCCAAACCTGATAGCAAACCACCTTGGCTGCCTTCCAAAGCTTGCTGACTGGCAACTACTGTATTATTCTGTTGCACCGCTAGGGTTGGACGCTTGGCATACTCTCTTGCTGCTTCATATTTTTCTGGCTGATTGGGCATAACGAGACGATAGGTCTGATTATCTTTTAATTCAGCCGTCACACTCACATTACCCGAGCGCAAATAATCGTGCTCATCACGGCGCAAGTTATATAAGCGATCATATTTAGCGGTAATCGCATGCTGACCAGGCTCTAAGGTAAACGACTTCGTCAGCGGCTGAAACGGGCTTTGCTGGATTTCTTGCCCATTGATAGCGGTCACTTTGATATGGTCATCAACAAGCAAGGTCACTGCCGCGTGCGATAACATCGATACTGAGCCTGCAGCAATTAATAAGGAGCCAACAGTCAGTTTTTTTAGCAAAGAAGCGTTTGGTTTCATAAGTTATTCCAGAGATAGTAAGGTGGCGTATAAAGGGCGTGTCTATGAACATTAAAAACTAATTATTAAAAGCTAAAGGTCAAAAAACGAAAGGTTAAAAGTCGAGCGGCATGGTATGTTGATCTTGATTAGCGACCTCATTGTCACCTTGCGTTTCTTGGGCGATATCAGCAAGCTCGGCGGCGAGCGTCTGCTCATCAATCGTGCGCAGCGCATCGCTAATGACCGCTTTGGATATATTACTACGACCAAGGTTAGAAAACATTGGCTGAATGTAATTTAGGACGTCCATCATAGCGCCGATACGATGCGGCCCTTCGGTGAGTAGATGATTGATAATACGCTCATCAAACTGCCAACCGCGGCGGCGTAAGATAGATTGTAGCAAAGCTTGACGGTCTGCCAAATCATGACCGGTTGGCACTTTAAAGCTTGGTGACTGCGCCAAACGGGTGAGGAGATCTGTTAACTGAAACGGTAATTCGGTCGCAGGTTTGTTGGAGGCAAAAATCAGCTGCCGTTGCCCCTCTCGGCTACGATTAATTAGGTGAAATAAGGCTTCTTGCCATTGACTGCTTTGCTCAAGCACTTCTAAATCATCAATCGCAATCAGGGAAAAATTTTCTAAAGAGGATAGAACATTGACATCGGTATGAATCAGCTCATTCAATGACAGACAAATCGCTGATTTGTCCATCTCGATAAACGACTCACAGATGGCGGATAATAAGTGCGACTTGCCCGTCTCTGGGCTACCAAATAGGTACAACTGACCTATCAGGCCGACATGTAGCTGCCGCACTGCATCGATAATAGACATCCAACCTGGACCGGCAAAGTCGCTGAGACTCGCATCATGCTTAATGTCCAGATTGAGACTTAGCTGTGCTTCTGCCATGAATCATCAACTCGGTTTGCGTAGCGCAATCACTAAAAAGGCTAAACGACTAATATTCTGTAAACTGGCTTTGCTAACTTTCACATTTAGCAAAGCCAACCTAATAACGGCAAATACCGTTAATACTGCGCCTATATATAACATATTTGCAAAATGACTGACAAGTCTTTTACCCATTAAGCTCAATCTATCATTATTCATAGACTGTCTGGGCGATTTATTTTTCTTCAAATAACGCCAATTGTTTACGGCCTTTATAAAAGTCAGTGGATCGATAATAGGCGTACAAATGACGGAATAAGACGTTGAGGACAGCGGATACCGGTAGCGCAATCAGCATACCGACGAAGCCAAGTAAACTCGCCCCTGCCAATACGGCAAATATAACCCATAACGGCGATAAACCGATTTTGTCGCCCAACAATAACGGTTGTAAAATATAACCCTCTGCCGCTTGTCCGACCAAAAACGCACCAACTACTAAGGCTAGATAAGTCCAATCCAGACCAAATTGGAATAAAGAGGCGATAATCGCGGCGATAAAACCGATACCAAAGCCCAAATACGGCACGAAGCTTGCGATACCAGCCACCATACCAATAATCAAACCAAGCTCAAGCCCGATAAGCTGGAGCTGTACGGCATAAATGACGCCCAATAATACCATGACCAATAACTGACCTTTAATAAATGCCATCAAGGCTTGATCGCATTCTTTAGCAATGGCAATCACCTTTTTACAATAAGGCGCCGGAATTGCCATCTTCCAAGTATGCAGACGTTGATCCCAATTAAATAGGAAATAAAAGGTTAAAATCGGCACCAGTACAATCAAGCCAGCGTTGTTAATAAAATTCATACTAGAGGCCAAAATTTGGCTCATCATGCTGCTGGCATCAGCGAACTTATAATTGGTCTGCATATAATCAACCAAGGTATCAGAAAAGCCTTTGGATTCTAATTCTGGCAGACGAATACGGCTGTTATTGATAAACCACTCACGCACGACTTGGTTATACCAATTTAATACTTTGGGCAGATATTCCCACGCCGCTTGCAGTTGATGCCATAAAGTCGGTATTAACCACCAAAGCAGCAGCACCATACCAAGCGTAATCGTCGAATAAACAATAATAATCGCCATCCAGCGCTTGATATATTTTGATAAACGCTTGACCAGCGGATTAAACAAATACGCCAACACAAAAGCCACGACAAACGGCACGATGACCGGCATCATCAAATACAATAAAAATACCGCTATAACAATCGCAACGACGATAAATAAGCGCCGAAAAAAGGGATCTATTGGTTGGTTTATCATTAAGGGTAACCCTACGATTAAGTCAATGTAAAATACTGGCATCTGATGATTTATTCACTGAAATATGTCTTCAGCAACTTTATATTTGTCATGGTCATTAGCAGCGTCATCGTCGTAGGTTTTGCCAACGACTTTGGCGTTCTATTATCGCAGAGTCGAACAAAAAATCAGTCATTTTTTGTTTCTTAATTTTTTATTGCACCTAAGACAGCTTTATTAGCTCTCTTCTGCAAATATCCGCCAAATATTGGCAAGTTGCTTTGCGGCTAAGGGTCATTTTTGGGTATAATGCGCGCACTATCTGCAAAATTAACACGACCGATCCGCTTTTCTACTGACAGACCTTCATTCCTTATAAATTTGTGAGATGACCATGAGTAACAAGCCTTCTTTAAGCTACAAAGATGCTGGCGTTGATATTGATGCCGGCGATGCGTTGGTGCAACGTATTAAATCAGTGGCAAAAGCCACCTCTCGTCCTGAGGTTGTGGGCGGACTTGGCGGTTTTGGGGCGCTTTGTCGTATTCCGACTGGTTATACCTCACCGTTGTTGGTTTCGGGCACTGACGGTGTCGGTACCAAGCTCAAATTGGCCTTGCAATTAAACCGTCATGACACCATCGGTATCGATTTAGTTGCCATGTGCGTCAATGATTTATTGGTTTGCGGTGCTGAGCCATTATTCTTCTTGGATTACTATGCGACTGGTAAGCTTGATGTCGATGTCGCGGCAACTGTTGTCACGGGCATTGGCGAAGGCTGTAAATTATCAAATTGCGCGCTTATCGGCGGCGAAACCGCTGAGATGCCGGGCATGTATCAAGACGATGATTATGACCTAGCAGGTTTCTGCGTCGGCGTAGTCGAAGAAGCGGAAGTCATCACTGGTGAAAACGTCGGCGAGGGCGATGTATTGATTGCCCTTGCTTCAAGCGGCGCGCATTCTAATGGCTACTCATTGGTACGTAAAGTCATCGAAGTCAGCGGCGTTGATGTCACGACAAGCGATGAGCAATTAGATGGTCAGCCTATTCAGGATACACTGATGGCACCGACACGTATTTATGTTAAAGCCATTAAAGCCTTGCAAGATAGCCTTGGTAGCTCAGCCTTACATGCGATGTCGCATATCACTGGTGGCGGCTTAACCGATAACCTGCCGCGTGTACTACCAGATAATTTAGCCGCTAGTATTGATACGAGCAGCTGGCAGTTCTCAGAGCTATTTACGTGGCTACAAACCCAAGGCAATATTGAGCAAAGCGAGATGTACCGTACCTTTAACTGCGGCGTCGGTTTTGTCATCGTTGTACCTAAAGACAAAGCTGAGACGGCCATCAAGACCTTAAATGATGCAGGCGAAAAAGCTTGGAAATTGGGTGAAATGGTTAGCCGTGAAGCGGACGCCGTGGTGTACCGTTAATGCCAGACGACAATTTAAAAAGCATGGCAAAGCAACCCGCTAAGCCGTTACGCGTCGCTGTTTTGGTATCGGGTAGCGGTAGCAACCTACAAGTATTAATCAATGCCACGCAAGCTGGCGCGCTACCGATTGAAATTGTTGGCGTCATTAGCAACCGTGAAGATGCTTATGCCATTACACGTGCCAATGACGCTGCTATTCCAGTCGCCGTCTTATCTCACGTTGCTAGCGGCAAACGCATGGGTATCAAAACCTTTGAAACCCATGCTAATGCTCAATTAACCACTTGGCAGCCTGATGTGATTGTGCTTGCAGGATTTATGCGCGTGTTAAGCGGCTCATTTATCGATAATTCGCCTGCGCCAATGATTAACCTGCACCCTGCTCTGCTGCCTGCTTATAAGGGCCTAGATACCCATCAGCGCGCGATACAAGCAGGTGAACGCCATCACGGCTGTAGTATTCATGTAGTAACTGCAGAGCTTGATGCCGGTGCGGTGTTGACCCAAGCGCTGCTTGAAGTCAATTACAAAGACACTGCGGATAGCCTGCAAGCACGCGTACAAAAAGGTGAGCATCAACTCTTACCGTGGACCCTATTACTGATTGCTAAGGGCATTATTGACTTAGATCATCCGCCTGAGGATACTAAATCATCTTATCTACCGGCTTTACCGTTAAAGCTATGGTTAGATTATTAAGCTTTTTTAATAAACTAAAAAGCGGAATCCATAACGGGTTCTGCTTTTTTATGCTTAATTCAAAGATAATATATAGCAAAAAAACACCTCGTTACTTAATAACGAGGCATTTCAAATGATAAATCTAAAGCAGTTCAATCATTAAGCTGGTTTTTTATTAACCACATGTACTGCTTTAATATTGACAAATTCTTTGATACCAAAGCCACCATGTTCACGGCCATAGCCTGAATCCTTCACGCCACCAAATGGCAGACCTGGATTGACCAAATTATAGCCATTGATATAAACCATCCCCGTATCGAAATGCTGCTGCGCTAAATTGATCGCTTTCTCTTCATCCTTTGAGAATATAGCACCGCCGAGACCATAGCGACTATCATTGGCAATACGGAAAGCATCGTCTTGGTCTTTGGCACGAATAAGCGCGGCAACGGGACCAAATAACTCATCTTTATAAGCAGGTTGATCTGGTTTGATGTTCTCTAAAATCGTTGGTGGGTAAAATGCGCCTGGCTTATCAGGTACTTCACCGCCGATCGTAATGGTCGCGCCTTTATCTACGCTTTCTTGCACTTGCTTGTGCAAGGTATCGCGCTGTTTGCTACTCGACATCGGACCTACGTCAGTTGACTTTTCCATTGGATCGCCAACTTTATAGCTGTTGAATTTTTCGATCACCAAATCTCGGAATTTATCATACACGCTATCGACGACGACAAAACGTTTGGCGGCAATACAGGTTTCGCCATTATTGTATAAACGTGCATGGGCGCAAGTTGCTGCTGCTAGATCTAAGTCGGCATCCTCTAGCACAATAAAGGCATCATTCGAGCCAAGTTCCATAACCGTCTTTTTCAGTACTTTTGCGGCTTGCTGCGCCACTACTCGGCCAGCGACATCACTACCCGTTAAGGTAACACCGCGTACTTTTTCGTGCTGGATCACTTTTTCAGATTGATCATGATCGATAATCAAGGCACGGAATAAGCCTTCCGGTAAGTCAGATTCTTGCATGATTTTTTCAATCAATTGACCTGAGCCAGTCACGTTGGATGCGTGCTTAAGCAGGATACTGTTACCGGCCATCAAGTTAGCAATGGTATAGCGGAATACTTGGTAAGCTGGGAAGTTCCACGGCTGGATACCATAGATAATACCGATAGGGTCATAGCTGATTAGACCTTTTTTAATGCCTTCGATATCGCGTTCGTCGTCAGCTAAAGCAGCGACGCCTTCACCCGCGGTAAAATCACAAATCGCTTTACATAAATCTACTTCAGCTAAGCTTGCCTCTAAGGTCTTACCACGCTCTTCAGTCATTAGCTTTGCAAGCTCGTCCTTATACTTCATTAGCGTCTCGCCAATCGAGTTAATGACTTTGGCGCGCTCATCGGCACTAACCAAACGCCATTTTGAAAACGCTGCGTGCGAGGCATCGATGATTTTGTTCACTTCATCATCGCTCATATAAGTGTAATTTTTAATGTCTTTACCTGTTGCTGGGTTCACAGTGGTAATATCTGCCATGATAATTGTCCTTATTTATTTACTTATTATGTAATGGATACTTATTAAACGAGCCATGATGACTAGGAAATACTCTATCATTAAGTGTGTCGATACTATCGAATCACTTAACAATGCTCGCTTTAGTTGTCTTTTTTCTTAATGTCCATTTAGCATAACAAAATGCACCAGCAGTAGTTTTACAAGTTATGAAGAAGTGTGCGTAAGATGTTAATAGTGTGACGCCATTATAAAAACTGACTTTATTTTAAGAAATTAAACTTAAAGAACCTTTTGATTCAAAGAGCTTCTTAATTTAAAAACCTTGATATAAAAATGGAGGCAATAAAAAAACCAGCCCATGATAAATGCGCTGGTTTTTAAAAGTTGTGCTAAAACAAATGGTTAATGACTGGAATCTCTGGCGGCGGATTTTCTTCTTCGGCAACCACTTGTCGCGCCACATGCATAATCAGTTGACGTAGCCAACGATGCGCTGGATGGTGCTGTAACAGTGGTGACCACGCCATCGTCAGCTCAAACTCAGGGATAAAAAACGGCGGCTCTTCCATAATGATACTGTCATTATTGGCCTGCATTCTCGCCACCCGCGTCGGTAAGGTCGCAATTAAGTCTTTATTGGCGGCAAGCATCGCTGGCATTTGATAGTGACGGGTAAAGACGCTGATTTGGCGCTTCTGTCCTAGGCGTTGCAGCGCCTGATCGATAGAACCAAGCCCGCCCGATTTTTCTGGATTGACCCCAAAGCCAACGCCCATACCTGTTTTGGACACCCAAACATGCTGCGCTTTGAGATAGTTTTTTAAATTAAAACGATTGGCATACGGCCCTTCAGCGGATAACAGACAGCTAAATGTATCGCGCCAAACCAATACTTGGTGGAAACTTTGCGGAATCTCATTAAAACGGTTAATCGCTAAATCCACGCGCCCTTGCTCCATATCACGGTAGGAGACATCAGATGGCGTCAAAAAATCCAAAATCACATTGGGTGCTTCAGAACGTAGCGCTTTCACCAGTTTTGGCACCAAAGTCGCCTCAGCATAATCTGAGGTCATAATACGAAAAACCCGCGAGGTACTATAAGGACGAAACTCAGTACGCGGCTCAAGCACTTGCGTCAAATCTGCTAATATCTCACGAATACGTGGCTGCAGCTCAAGCGCGCGCTCGGTCGGCGTCATACCTTCCGATGAGCGCACCAATAACGGGTCATTAAACAACTTACGTAGGCGCCGCAAAATATTACTCATCGCCGGCTGGGTAATGCCGAGCTGCTCAGCTGCACGTGTGACGTTTTTTTCACGCAGTAGTACATCTAAATGTACCAACAAATTCAAATCAACCCGCTGCAAATTCATATCTATTTCTCTTTACCGTAGAATAAATGCCACCACAAGCTTAAAAAAGCGCGGCATCTTCCATTCTATTATTTTACAAAATTGTTTTGCGACTGCTTAAATCAAGCGTTTTTCTATCTAAATAATTTTAATATACGCTTATTATACCCCAGTTTACCCTGCTCAAGCCATTGTTATATCTATACTATAACCAAATGAAATACCCAAGATAATAATCATAAACTAGATAAATCAGGGTAACCTAGCTATAGTGCTTAGCAAGCGCTGATAAGTCATTTTTAAATCTTATGCCATCAGCACGGCTTTTAACGAATCAATGATGCCTGCTATTTTATCGCATTTTTATACTAAAAGATGGATAGAAAACTTATTACGTAAGCCCTATTATGCAAGCCGTTTTTTTATAAATTTGGCGTTTTGCTCGCGGCAGTTTTTAGGCTTGAATTGATGCTATATACGCTCTAGGGTAATAAGTGGTTTAACTGGCAAGCACATCTTAACTAAAACAGCGTCAATTAAATCTAAAAAATAAAAGCTGACCAATAAGACAGGTTTTATTTGCTTTTATAATCATTTTCTTATAGTTTAGTAAAGATTGCTCAGGCAAAAGGTTTATATCCCAAACTTTACTTTTGCCAGTGTAGTTCTTTCCAAGAATCATTATTTTATCAGCAACACTTATCTGCATATTTTACTTAAGTAATTTACATCCCCTTTAATCCCCACCCCACCAAGGAGACTATAGATGTCAACTGCATATAAATCAGCGATTGATCTAGTACGTGAACTAAAGCAAAAGCACGGTAACTGGCAGAATATCAGCGAGACTGATGCCGCACGTATGATGATGCAAAACCGTTTCAAAACTGGTTTAGATATCGCCAAGTATACTGCAAAAATCATGCGTCAAGACATGGAAGATTATGACAATGATACGTCTCAGTACACGCAATCTCTAGGTGCATGGCATGGTTTTGTTGCTCAGCAAACCATGTATGCTAAGAAAAAATACTTTGGCACTACCGCTAAAACGTACATCTACCTATCAGGTTGGATGGTTGCTGCCCTACGTTCTGAGTTTGGTCCACTACCTGACCAATCTATGCACGAAAAAACGTCTGTGCCTAAACTAATCGAAGAAATCTACACTTTCTTACGTCAAGCTGATGCTAAAGTGTTAAACGACTACTTCCGTGAGCTAAACGCTGCAGAAGAAGCGGGTCAAGACACTTCAGCTATCCTAGAAAAAATCGAAAACTTCGATTCACACGTTGTGCCAATCATTGCTGATATCGATGCAGGTTTCGGTAACGAAGAAGCGACTTACTTGCTAACTAAGCAAATGATCGAAGCGGGTGCTTGTGCTATCCAGGTTGAAAACCAAGTATCTGACGCAAAACAGTGTGGTCACCAAGCAGGTAAAGTCACCGTACCGCATGAAGACTACATCGCAAAAATCAATGCGATTCGTTATGCATTCCTAGAGCTAGGTGTTGAAGACGGTGTTATCGTTGCACGTACTGATAGTGAGGGCGCATCACTCACGCAAAAAATCCCAGTATCAAATGAGCCAGGCGACCTTGCTTCTCAATATATCGACTTCCTAGAAATGGAAGAAGTGACCATCGAAGAAGCAAAAGAAAATGACAGCCTTCTTAAGCACAACGGCAAATTGGTTCGTCCTAAGCGTCTAGCTAACGGCCTATATCAGTTCCGCGAAGAAACCAACATCGACCGCGTCGTACTTGACTGTGTAACCGCTCTAGAAAACGGTGCTGATCTACTATGGATCGAAACACCTACTCCAGACGTAGAACACATCAAAATGATGGTTGACCGTATTAAAGAAGAGCAGCCAAAAGCGAAGCTTGTATACAACAACAGCCCATCGTTCAACTGGACGCTAAACTTCCGTAAGCAAGTTATCGCTCAGTGGGAAGAAGAAGGCAAAGACGTATCAAGCTACAACAAAGACAACTTGATGAGTGCTGATTACGACGGTACTGAGCTTGATGAAGCTGCTGACATCGCTGCGAAGAACTTCCAACGTGACGCATCACGCGAAGCGGGTGTCTTCCATCACCTAATCACGCTACCTACTTACCACACCACTGCACTTAGCGTTCATGAACTTGCTAAAGGCTACTTCGGTGAAGAAGGTATGCTTGCTTATGCAGCTGGCGTCCAACGTAAAGAAATCCGTGAAGGCATCGCTTGTGTTAAACACCAAGCAATGGCGGGTTCTGACCTTGGCGATGATCACAAAGAAATCTTCTCGGGTGAAAACGCCCTTAAAGCTGGTGGTGGCAAAAACACCATGAACCAGTTCTAATGTCCGATTACTTATAAGTACATTTTATAAGTACCCGATATAAGAAAGCCGTCCTACCTTGTAGGGCGGTTTTTTTTGACTTTAAATAATTTCCCTGTATAAAACGATAGCGTTATTAAAAAGCGATTTAATTAATAGCTATTAAATTTTTTTAACAGCTATTTAGGGCGTGTCTTCATTTTAAAAATGGTGATAAAAATGAGATAAATTGCAGTCAAACAAGGAAAATAGCGCCGTTAATATCGGGATATTACCTAGCTATTTGATGAAGTTTGGCAAAATTTAGCCATTTTTAGCCCATTTAGATGTCCATCAATTGAATTGAAGACACGCCCTAGTATCCACTAATCAGCCAAAGTAAAACTTTTACTTGTCATTGTTCGATAGCTTTCATACGATGGTAATTATTTAACAAATATTACTAACCATTCATAACTATAATCGGGAGCCATCATGCAAGAGATAGAGCTGAAGTTTCTAGTACCAGAATCACGCTTAAAAGGTTTGATGCGCCAAGCGAATATTAAATCCTCACAGCTCACGCAGCTGGCCGCGCATTATTATGACACTCCCGATCAGCAGCTCGCTAAGGCGGGTATTGGCTTACGTATTCGTCAGGAAGGCGAAGCGTGGGTACAAACCATCAAAGCAGGTGGCGACGGTATTGCAGCGCGTTTAGAGCACAATACGGTACTAGATAACCAACAAGTCCAAGCGATGTTGGACACCAATACGCTCATGCCTGATTTGAGCATTTATCAAGACACTCCCATCGCCCCTGCTCTAGCGGCGTTTAAACTAACGAAACTGGCTAAAACGCTCACCCGACTGTATGTCACCGATGTCGAGCGTATAACGCGATTGCTCACAGATAATAGCGACAAGGACAGCAGCAATCAGATTGAAATGGCATACGACTGCGGAGCGATTATCCACGGTAGAGATGATACTCAGCGCGATAGCATTCAAGAAATCGAGTTTGAGCTGATATCAGGCGATGTAGATTTTTTATTTACGACTGCCAAAAACTGGTGCCAGCGCCATAAACTCTGCTTGTCGACAGTGACCAAAGCCGAGCGCGGTGGTTTATTAATTACGGAGCAACAACATAGCCGAGCGGTTAGCGCCAATCTTAGCGATCTAACTGTCGATAAAGACAGCAGCAGGCCGGCATTTATACGGGCAGTCGTACATAATTGCCTATTGCAAATATTACCCAATAGTAGCGCCATCGTCGCAGGCAGCACTGCTGATGAGCACGTTTTACAATTGCATAACGGCATTCAGCGCCTACGTACCGCGCTTAAGGTATTTAAAGGCTTCTCTGATGAGCTCAATCCTGATTGGGCAATCATCCTTAAACAAACAGCGACTTTACTGGCTGATTATCGCAAGCTTGCTTATCTTGCCAGTCATATCGAGCCCTACTTACAAGCGCATGAGGCACCAAGCGTTGATTGGTCGGCAGAAATTGAAGCGGCGAAAATCACTCCTATCGATGCGGTACGTGCCAATAATTTACAACTGACGTTGCTTGAGCTAATAGCCTTTACCATGAGTGACCCCAACCTTGAACCACAGGCGAATAAACGCGCCGCTCATAAGCTTAGAAAAACATTGGACAAACGTTATAAAAAATTGTTGAAAGCTGAGAGTAAGCTCCATGAAGCTAGGAATGCTAACGCGGATAGCAAAGATTTAACTGGTGTCAATTTGGAGACCGTGAGTTCAGAAAGTATTAACTTAGAAGGCGTTAATTTAGAAAGTAGAGAGCCGCAAAGTCTGCAGACGAAGGATATAGATTTGCCAGCCAAGGACGAAAAACAAGCCCAGTATAAACTGTACCGACAGCTTGAAAAATTGCGCTACGTTAGTGAATTTGCAGCGCCCTTAATCAACAATGAAAATCTCAAAAATAAAAAGCTTAGCACTAAAAAGTCTGAAAAGAAAAGTAAGCGCTTCCTAAAGCGTCTCGTAAAAGCACAGCAAGCGCTTAGGCAACAACTTGATACCAATTATTATCAGCAGTGCTATCAATATAAAGCGAGCACAGACTCGAATGCCTTGTACGGCGCAGGCTGGTTGAATGCTTCTTTAATAGATACACAGAAAAAGTCTAAAAAACGCTTAGCTAAGCTTAAATCTGCGGATAAGTTCTGGTAATAAAAACTAAAACTGGCTTTTTGACCCTGTATCTTACTTATAATTAACTTAACCTTTACATAATTCAAAAAAAGACAGCGACCATCAGGTACGTTGTCTTTTTTTATGCGTAATGTTTTTAAGCATGATGTTTTTTAAGCGTAGTGTTTTCTAAGCATAGTGTTTTCGAGTAAATATCAACGAGCAATAATGGTCACAGTTGTGCCCTCGGTCACTTGTTCAAATAACTCCAAAATATCCTCATTGCGCATCCGTATACAGCCGTGAGAGAGCGGCTCGCCCATTGGTTCGCTGTCTGGTGTGCCATGAATATAAATATAACGCTGATAAGTATCGCAGCCGCCGTGAACATTACTGCCTTTATTCAACCCCTCTTCAAGACCGCGTAACCATAAAATACGGCTTAATATCCAATCGCGCTCTGGATACAGTTTACCAAGCTCTGCACTATAGACCTCGCCTGTCGGTTTGCGTCCCACAAATACCGCGTTCATGGGTTCATTGCCGCCGATTTTTGCCGCGATAATGTGCTTACCAAGGGGTGTGCAACCGCTATCTTGCTGGCTGCCAATACCGTTTTTAGCGGTCGATACCGTATATTGAGTCATTCCTTTATCGTATTTATATAGCGTTAACGTTTGCTGAGCAATGTTAATAACCAGTCGCACATCAGAATTTTCGTTAAACTCTTCGGTAAAGCTTTCGTTATTTGTCATAAGATTTTCCAGCGCTCATAAATCTACAGCGGTTATTATCAACTGCGTTGAGAGTAAATAGTGAGCGAAATGTTTGCGTTTTTCTATTATTAAGGGATTGTATCAAGGCTTTTGGCACCGTAATATAGGGGCACACTTTTTGATGCTAGCAGATTATGACGACTATTTCACCGACACGTGTGTCGATGTATGATTTTCTCTATCAAGATACCAAGCCGATGGTGTCATTATTGGCAGACGTGGCTAAGCTGTCATTACCGCAAGCGCGTTTGGCGATGGATGCCAGTTTGCAAGCGATTATCAGCGCCTTACTTGCTTATCAGCAGCATAATGATGGCCAAGCAGTGAGTAAAAAACTGTTTACTCGTACCGCCGTCAAAGAACTAAGACGATATAATTCAATGAATTTTTCGACCATCAATGCGACTTTATATTATCGCCAAGAGGTGGCCGATGCGATTTTTCATGAGAATGCGCGCGTGATCAAAGCCAGTGATTACATTGCAGAGCGCATTGAGGCGACGTCACCGCAAGTGCAAATACTACTCACCTCTTTATGCGTGATTGTCTTACGTGAACTGGCGATTTTAGCAGAATATAGCCAGCTTGATAATGAGGAGCTGGACAAATGGTTCGCCTTGCAGCCACAGTTTTTATCCGTCGAGCGCTTTGTGGCCAATAAACCAGCGTTAGAATCTACCGAGCGGGCTGAACCTAATGAGAATAAAAAAACAACCACTTCTACAGAATCTGGTTTACAACCTGACTTAAAGACAGAAGTAAAAAATGCCACAGAACGCACTTTGTTAAGCACAGCGCAGCTCGCTGATACCCCGCCCGCTTTTGATCCTTATTGGCACGAGTTGACGACGTTTAAACCTGAAAACCATGAGCCTGTCCAAGACATGCAGCTAGCGACGGGCAATTATTTAAAGGTCATTGGGCGCTCACCTGCGAATGCTCAGCAAGGCAAACATAATGACTTATTGGTGTTTGCCGAAATGTCAGCCATAAGCTTGCCACACCAGCGTTGGCTGTTGCAACTGGCGAAAATTTCAGAAATATATTTGCAGCGCAACCGCCTAAGAATTACCTCCGAGCCTGCCAGTCCGCCCAAACCACCTTTGGTCAGTTTGGGCTTAATCGGTGGCAATAACGACAATACGCCGACCACCACCAGTGAAAAGCCGATTGAATACGACGCGCCTATACCGCTCTGGAAAAATCCCGTTATCCTAATCATTATTGCGGTTATTGGCGTACTTGGCGGGCTAGCAGCGCTCAAATATCAAAGCCAAAAATCTGACGGTATCAAATTGGCCACAGAAGAAGTCATCGAGCAAGATCTTATCAAGGAGCGCCAACAGCAAGATGTGGCGATTGTTATGGTAGACGATGATGAAGATGGCGCTGAAGAACCAAAAGCGTCTCAATAAGAATAATTCATAGATAAATTTTGAAGTAGACGAAAATAGTTGAACAACCCTTAAAAAACCAAAAAAAAGGCGCTAACTTATTAGCGCCTTTTTTTATTCATACTTTATTTAGAACAATCTAAAAAAATATGCTTACTTCGATAAATCACGACCACGGCTGGCTTCAATCGCCAAACGTAGACCATTTAAACGGATGAAACCTTCGGCATCTTTTTGATCATAAGCACCGGCATCATCTTCAAAAGTGGCGATTTTTTCATCAAACAGTGAATCGTCTGACTTACGGCCGACGACGCTAACCGCGCCTTTGTATAATTTGACGCGTACGGTACCGTTGACATATTCTTGTGATTTGTCAATCAAGGCTTGTAGCATCATGCGCTCAGGGCTAAACCAATAGCCGTTATAGATAATTTTAGCGTAACGTGGCATCAGCTCATCTTTTAAATGCGCCGCTTCACGGTCAAGGGTTAATGATTCGATACCGCGGTGGGCTTTTAACATAATGGTACCGGCTGGGGTTTCATAGCAGCCGCGTGATTTCATACCGACATAACGGTTTTCGACGATATCCAAACGGCCAATACCGTGCTTACCGCCAATCTCATTCAGCTTAATCATTACTTCATAAGGCTTAAGCGCTTCGCCATCGATGGCAACGATATCACCTTGTTTGTATTCTAATTCTAGATATTGCGCTTCGTCAGGTGCTTCTTCTGGACTGACTGACCAGCGCCACATATCGTCTTCTGCTTCGGCGTATGGGTCTTCTAAGATGCCGCCTTCATAAGAGATATGCAGTAAGTTGGCATCCATTGAGTACGGAGATTTTTTCTTATTGCCGGCATAATCGATGGCGATATTATGTTCTTCGGCATATTTCATCAAGCTTTCACGGCTTGATAAATCCCACTCACGCCACGGCGCAATGGTGACCACGTCAGGTGATAAAGCAACGGCACCAAGCTCAAAACGTACTTGGTCATTACCTTTACCAGTCGCACCATGACTGATAGCATCAGCGTTATGCTCTTTAGCGATTTCAACCAAACGCTTGGCAATCAAAGGACGCGCGATAGAAGTTCCAAGCAGATACTCGCCTTCGTAAATGGCATTGGCGCGGAACATCGGGAACACATAATCGCGGGCGAACTCTTCACGTAAGTCTTCGATATGGATATGCTTGATACCCATGGCTTCAGCTTTGGCACGCGCCGGCTCAACTTCTTCACCTTGACCGATGTCAGCGGTGAACGTAATCACTTCTGCATCATAGGTTTCTTGTAGCCATCTGGCGATGATTGAGGTGTCAAGACCGCCGGAATAGGCCAAGACGATTTTATTAATATTTTTTGGATCAAGCTGAGCCATGAATAACTCCTAATATAAGAATTTATTATCGAATACATTTAATGAGAAATAAAAATGCGCAGGATAGGATAAAATAAATAAAAAATAGATTGCCTGCTCAGTGTACATCATATTTACGAGCGGCAAAAGTATCAGCGCCATTCGGTGCTAGGTTTTCACCGAAAATTAGCATGAATGCATATATAGGCGCTGGTTACTTATCAACGAAATCATAACGCTTTTATGTACAGATATTTCGCCGCATATTTAGTCAAGTAGGCAAATCTGTTATGATAGCAGCTCAGCTAGACTCCCTTTTACTGCCGTATAAAGATATAGAGCGCGACGATACTATGACCGATTCGATTAGAGAATTAACCCTGCTGCAGCCAGATGATTGGCATATTCATTTGCGCGATGATAAAGCGTTGGCGACTACCGTTCCGCACGCCGCCCAGAGTTTTAACCGCGTCATCTGTATGCCAAACTTGGTACCGCCTGTTAAAAATATCGATGCGGCGCAAGCCTACCGTGAGCGCATCCTGCAGCATTTAGCAGCAAGCGATTTGAGTGCGGAGCGTAAAGCAGCTTTTGACCCACGCATGACCTTGTATCTCACCGATCAAACCACTGCTCAGGATATCGAAATGGCGGCAAAATCTGGTATCGTGCAAGCGGTCAAACTCTACCCTGCTGGCGCAACGACCAACTCTGCCGACGGTGTCACCGATATTAATGCCTGCGTCGATGTCTTTGAAGCCTTAGAAAAATACAATCTACCACTACTGCTCCATGGCGAAGTCACGCATGACCATGTCGATATTTTTGACCGTGAAAAGCGCTTTTTAGACGAAGTGTTGGCACAAATCATCGTCAAATTTCCGACGATGAAAATTGTGTTGGAGCATATAACCACCAGTGATGCCGCCGACTTCGTTTTAGAACAAGGCAATCAAATTGCTGCGACCATTACGCCGCAGCATTTAATGTTTAATCGCAATCATTTATTGGTTGGCGGTATCAAGCCGCACTTTTACTGCCTGCCTATTTTAAAGCGTGAAAGCCATCAAAAAGTATTGTTGGATGTCGCTACCAGTGGCAATCCAAAATTCTTTTTAGGTACAGATTCGGCGCCGCATGCAACGAACGCAAAAGAATCGGCTTGCGGCTGTGCTGGCTGTTATAGTGCTGCTAATGCCTTACCGCTATACGCCACTGCTTTTGATAGTGTGGGTAAAATCGACAAACTTGAAGGATTTGCCAGCCGCTTTGGCGCCCAGTTCTATGGTTTGCCAGTAAATGAGAGTACCATCACGTTGATAAACACGCCGATGCAAGTACCGACCAATTACCCTTATTTTGATGGCGCGTCATTAAAGCCGCTGTTGGCGGGAGAGACGTTACCTTGGTCTATTAAAGCTTAACAGCAGTGACATAACGCTATTTGCCTGCATTTATTTCATATCCTATGCTAGGTCTGCACTTTTGCTAAAACGCCAATTCGCTTAGCAAAAGTAAACCTCGTATCATAGGATATTTATTGTTTATTTCATTCAATACCACAGCACGACTGATAAAAGCGATTTAACCTGATATGACCATTCAAAATGATGCCGGCTTACCTAGAAACAATTTGGCTAATACGGAAAATGCCTGTCTTACTACTACCTCAAGCGCTACTGCCGATAGTAACGGCGCAAAAGATGAACAAGCACCCATGCGCTTAAAAGAGCGTTTTCGTAAGTTTTTGCCTGTTGTCGTCGATGTCGAAACCGCAGGCTTTAATGCGCAAACCGACGCCTTATTAGAGATTGCTTGTATTCCTGTACTACTTGATGAGCAAGGTGTATTTTATCCAGGAGAGGCATTTAACGCCCATATCGAGCCTTTTGAGGGCGCAAATCTTGAGCCAAGCGCGCTTGCCTTTACCGGTATCGATCCTAATAATCCACTGCGTAAAGCCATTGCCGAAGATGAAAAAACGGCGCTGCGCCGTATTTTTAAAGGCTTAAAAGAAGTACGCCGCGCTGAAGACTGCCGTCAATGCGTTTTGATTGGCCATAATGCCCATTTTGACCTAGCGTTTTTAAATGCGGCAGTGTTGCGTACCAACAGTAAAAACCATAATCCGTTTCATAATTTCTCAGTTTTCGATACCGTGACGCTGTCTGCGCTTGCATTCGGACAAACGGTACTCGCGCGTGCTTGTAAGGCTGCTGGGCTTGATTTTGATGGTAATGACGCGCATTCAGCGCTCTATGATACCCAAAAGACAGCTGAACTGTTTTGTCATATTTTAAATAGCTACCCGATGCTCGCGAACGCTATCCATAACGAGCAGGAAAATACCGAGACAGCAGCTAATAGCACTGTCGATAGCAACGCTGACGACGCCAAGTAAAATAAAGCATACGCCCTTTGCATTGTTAAACTCAATGAATAGTGTTATCTATAGCTAATCACCTATTATGGATTAGGTGAGCTTAACAAAAAGGGACTTTGCTATGGAACCACAGGTTAAATTATGGGCAACCATTATCGGTTACATGCTACTGGCGTTAACCATTAGCGCTTGTACGTCGTTGTGGATTCGGCATCATTTAAAGCGAAAAGACCTACATCCACGGCGCGCGCTTAAAAAAAGATACTTAATTTCAAAAAGACGTCGAAAAAGGCTTGACAGCAAGCGCGGTCGCCATTAAAATACGCACCACTTCGGCATAAATGGTGAAAGCAGCTGAAGTGTTGTTACTAGTCCCCATCGTCTAGAGGCCTAGGACACCGCCCTTTCACGGCGGTAACGGGGGTTCGAATCCCCCTGGGGACGCCACTATTTGGCGTCACTTATTAGCAAGTTTGCTGTACGGCATCAATAAGACTGATAAGCGCACCAGCAAAACCCTGCTCATAGAAATTTGAGTGGGGTTTTTTTATGCCTATTTTTTTTCACGAATATCTATAGTGAGTGAAAATTAATATCGATACATCACGTACTGCTAATATCAATTTTTCTTGCTTGCTGTGCTTGCGCAGACAGAGGCTACAAAAAATTGATATCAGCAATACCGTCGCGTTTTTAGAATGTTTTGACTATATCTGTCTTTCATCAATATTTATAAATACTCATAAATAAATCGAGCATGATTTATATTATTTTCTCGCAGCAAAAAGCCAGCACTGAATGCTGGCTTTTTAAATATCTATGCGCTAATTATTTAGAACAATTTACCAAATCTTATCGGCTAACATCAACCAAAGCAGCGCCAACACGATTAAGCCCGCTAAGACACTTTGAATTAAGAAAAACGCTTGATGCTGACCGACGACTTTACCTAAGGTCACCCCTAGCGTATTATATTTTATCGGCTGGGTGTCGAGCTCACCGGTCTTTTCTTGGTCTTCATAATAGCCTTGCAGAATATCTAAAAATTGCTGCCAGCCATTCACTTCCCAAGTATGGGGCTTAAATGGCATAAAAGATTTTAGCTTTGGCTCATTCATCATCCAACGCTCAAGGGTGATCGAGCGTAGCGACCATCCCGCAAAACGGCGCTCAGCAATTGCCGAAAAATCCAATATTTTTAAATCTTTATGTCGATCATCGACCAACAAGCGATTTTTCAGATTGGTCAATGCTTGTTCTGACCCTTCTACACATTGAAAAAAGTAGCCATTGCCGTAGCAAAGGATACCGGTAATGTTATCGGCTTGATTACGCTCAATCGCGACCTCTGCGATGTCATTAAGCGTACTCGCACTTGCAAGACCAGTCGACGTAATGTGGCTCAGATATACAAGCTGGCAGAGATCTGGCGTTACTGGATTTGTCGAATCATTCACTGTTGACAATCAGCTTCTCCCTATTATCAGGTAAATGTAGCTAAGACAACCATACTCATTTTAGAAAAAATAGAGCAACAAGGCATTTAGAAGTAACAAATTGGCTTGTTATATTATTGATTTATAAATGTTTATATTAATTGTATTAAGTTGGTTACATCATAGGCTAATTTCGTCATCAAAGCAATATATGTTTATTTTAAATGACTACTTATTAATACTAAACGTTGCTTTAAAAGCATTTATATTCAAAATATAGCATAAATAAATGCTTTTTTATTCAACAGTCGTTCTAAAATCTTAGAAAAATAAAGGTGAAAAATGGATGCTATGAGAAGAGTCATCTCAATTTAGAACTTGAGAATAGAAAATTTATAGTGAAATACTTAGCAGGGGAAAGAATGAGAAATGCAAATAGTGACGGTGGTGAAAATCTTTTAAGACAATTGGGACTGGGCGTTAAGAATCGCGGTAAGCAGGATGGCGTCGTCAGGATAGGTAAGTTTAATGTTCTGCCGATTGCCAACGACCAAACGAATTGGCAGCGCTAAGTACTCAAACGCGCTTGCTTCATCGGTGATAGCAAGGTCATGCTCTTCAACATACGCCAACACTTCCCGCAGCTTAGCTAAGCGAAAGACTTGCGGCGTTTGCGCTTGCCACATATTACTACGCTCAAGCGTACGTTCAACATAAGAATGCTGTTTACCTTTAGCGCTATTAATAGCTTCGGCGACAGCACTAGCGTGCTTATAGGACGCTGTATAGGATTGTTTTAGGGTATCGGCAACTGGGGTCGCTAAGATAGCGCCATACGGCTCTTGCAGCGCGGCTTTAATCACTTTATCAATATCTTGTTGAGGCACCGCTGGACGCGCGGCATCATGGATAAGCACCAAGTCTGAGTCATGCGCACCTGCCCTAATAAGCGCCTCTACCCCTGCTTGCACGGATTGCCAACGCTCTGCTCCACCGCTCGTATATTCAATAGGCAATGCAAAATTAAGCGTCTGCGCCGTATGATCATCTTTTGCAATCACCAATAAACACTGATCAATATAACGACTGCTCGCAAGCCGTGCCACGCTATGTTGTAACAAGGTCTGCCCTTGTAGCTTGGTATATTGTTTGGCGATTGATGCACCAAAACGACTACCGCGACCCGCAGCGACAATCATGGCATGTATATGTGGTGTGGTATTCATAAGGTGGTTTTGATTGATACTCATGGTCAGATTCCATGATGATATGACTGGATTGGATAAAAAGGAAGTTAAAAAAAATCGTACTTTAAATATAAGCAGAAAAAATTATAGGTAATCGTTTATTTTGGAGTAGATAGAATCAATAACGGCTATGGGTTGTCGGCGCTGTTGATACTTGTACAAAGGTTTCATTTGGCTTAATCAAGCCTAAATCTAAACGCGCGTGTTCCTCTACCGCTTCAAGGCCGGTTTTTAGATCATGAACGTCCGTACGCAGCAAGTTATTTGCCGCTACTTGATTGTCATTTAAACGCTGTTGTTCTTCAATCTGGGTCAATAATTTATGATGCTCAAATTGACCGTTTTCACCCAGCCAATACTGGTATTGCAGTCCTAATAGCACAGCGACCGCTAAAGCAAGTAAGATAAATTGGCTAAAGTATTTCATAAAGTATTAACGCCAAGTGATAAAGGGATAATAATTAAAATCGAAAATTAGATTAACTTATTAGGCGCTATATCATCTTGCGAATGACAATATAGCGCTTAAGTTTATACTAAAATTCTTAGCTACTCAGCTTATTAGCCACGTAAACCGATAAACTCTTCACGGCCACGGTAGCTTGCACGTACCTGTTGCTCGATACGTAGTAGCTGATTGTATTTCGCGACGCGGTCTGAGCGGCATAGTGAGCCGGTTTTAATTTGACCAGCTGCTGTACCAACTGCCAAATCTGCAATGGTGCTGTCTTCAGTTTCACCTGAACGATGCGAGATAATCGTTGCATAGCCATTTTTCTTCGCCAGATAGATCGCATCTAGGGTTTCTGACAAGGTGCCGATTTGGTTAAACTTAATCAAAATCGCATTGGCAATGTGTTTATCAATGCCTTCTTGCAAGATAGCAGGATTGGTCACAAACAAATCATCGCCAACCAACTGAACTTTATCACCAATCTGTTCAGTTAGGTATTTCCAACCATCCCAATCCGACTCATCAAGACCGTCTTCGATAGAGATAATAGGATATTGACGCGTCAAGCCTACGAGGTAATCTGAAAAACCTTGGCTATCAAAAGATTTATTACCCTCGCCTGCCAAGATATATTGACCATCTTTATAAAACTCACTGGCCGCACAGTCTAGAGCCAAATGGATATCATCGCCTGCTTTATAACCGACTTGCTCAATCGCTTGCATGATAACGGTGATGGCTTCTTCGTTGCTACGTAGGTTTGGTGCAAAACCGCCTTCATCACCGACCGCGGTATTTAAACCCTGTGCTTTTAGGACAGACTTTAAGCTATGGAAAATCTCTGTACCCGCACGCAGCGCTTCTGAAAAGCTGGTGAAACCAACGGGCTCAATCATAAACTCTTGGATATCAACGGTGTTATCCGCGTGCTCGCCACCGTTTAAGATGTTCATCATCGGTACTGGCATGGTCAATGATGTCTGATTGCGCAAGTTTGCAATATATTGATGCAATGGCAGGCTTTGTGACTTAGCAGCCGCTTTTGCTGTTGCCAAAGACACAGCCAACATGGCATTAGCGCCAAGGTTGTCTTTATTTTCTGTACCATCGAGCGCAATCATAGCGTCATCAATCGCTTGCTGCTCAGTGACGTCTTTGTCCATCAGCGCGCTACGAATCTGGCTATTGACATTGGCAACGGCTTTTTTGACGCCTTTACCCATATAGCGACTTTGGTCGCCATCACGCAGCTCAAGCGCTTCACGTGAGCCCGTTGAGGCGCCACTTGGGGCAGCAGCACGGCCAATCGTGCCGTCAGCTAAGATGACATCAGCTTCAATCGTTGGGTTACCGCGCGAGTCTAAAATCTCACGAGCGCGAATGTCTATAATTGCGGCAACGTTGGTGGTTTCTTCAGCGTACATAATGTCTGTTAATTCCTATGGTCATGCCAAGTTTGAGGGATAAATAACGGCAACTACAATACAAAAAAGGTAAAACAAAATATCGTATAGCACTTATAGCAAAACCAGCAGTATCTATTCATATCATTGGCTGGTTTTATGTATTATTAAAGGTTTATCTAATACTTTAACTGTCAGCTATCGTGCTTGGCATCATAGCATAAATTTCGCCAAACTTCCCTTATCTTACCCCAACTTGCGCCCATAAAAGCAAATATCGCCTGTAATATCAGCCATTAAAGAGGGGGTGCAATCCCTCTTAACAGCGACGATATGACAGGCGGTTTGGTATTTATGTTTTTGTTAAACGCTTACTGTCAGTCTGAGTATTAGAGACGGTGTTATTTAGCTCAACCTCGGTTTTGAAACGCGTCAGACGTAGCGCATTCATCAATACCGAAATAGAGCTCAGCGCCATTGCTGCAGCGGCAATCATAGGATTTAAAAAACCAAAAGCGGCAAGCGGAATACCTAGGCAATTATAGATAAAAGCAAAGAATAAATTTTGCTTGATATTGCGCACCGTTGCATTGGCAATTTTTTGCGCCGCATCAATATGCATGAGCGACTCACCCATCAAGCGTGCAGAGGCACTATGCTGGGCGACATCCGTACCCTCAAACATCGCAAAGCTGGCATCGGCGGTTGCCATTGCTGGCGCATCATTGACGCCGTCGCCCGCCATCGCCACTTTGTGACCAGCCGTCTGCAACAGGGCAATTTGGCTCGCCTTATCACGTGGGCTCATTTTACCGTACGCTTGCTCAATACCTAACTGCCCTGCCACATGGTCAACGACCGATTGCTTATCGCCACTCATCAAAATGACATTGATACCCGCATCTTGTAGCGCAGTAATTGCCTGCGGCGTGTCGTCTTTTAAATCGTCAGCTAACGCAAACGCGCCTAGCGGCTCATCGTTGATACTAATGGCGACAGTACTGGCAATTTGCCATACTTTTGGCATCAGTTTTGGCAGGGTTAGATTAGCAAACTCTGCCGTACCAACTTTTACCACACCTAAGCCTTCGATATTGGCCTGTATGCCCGCACCTTTGATGACACTGATATCAGTGACAGTCATCAATGGCAAGTTGCGCTCTTGAGCCGCGTTAATCAACGCCGTCGCTAAAGGATGGCTGGCGTGCGCCTCAACACTTGCAGCAATTTGCAGCACATCATCGACGGCAAGCGATTTATCCACCATGACCTGATCGACGATGGTTGGCTTACCGATAGTTAATGTGCCCGTTTTATCGAGTACCACGGTATCAATATTACCTGCCGCCTCTAAGCTTTGCGCGTCTTTGAACCAAACGCCATGACGGGCGGCGACACCCATACCGGCCATAATAGCCGCTGGCGTTGCCAACCCAAGCGCACATGGGCAAGCAATGACCAACACCGACACCGCATGCATTAAGGCAGTATCAACCATACCCGTTAGCCACCACGTCAGCCCAAAAGTAACCAAGGCAATCGTTACTACCACAGGGACAAAAATAGCCGTTACTCTATCAGCAAGGCGCGCTAAATTGGCCTTTGAGCCTTGTGCATCGCTGAGCGCTTGTACCATATCACCGAGCTTGGTATCGCTGCCTTTCGCACTGACGCGATAGAGTAAGCTGCCATTTTCGACCAACGCCCCTGCTAGCAGTACATCACCTGCTTCTTTTTTAAGCGGTACGGACTCGCCGGTTAAATGACTCTCAACGCACCAGCCAGCACCGCTGATAACGACACCATCGGTTGCCACACGGCTGCCTTGTTTGGCACGCAGGATATCGCCTACTTGCACCGCTTGTAGCGCGACATTATGAAAATCACCATTTGGCTGTTGCTGCTCAACCTCATCAGGTGTTAGGGATAATAATAAATCAATACTGTTTAAGCTATGCTTTTTGGTGCGCTCCTCTAAATACTTACCCGTACGCACAAAGGCAATAACCATTACCCCTGCTTCAAAATAAACAGCTGGTCCGTGTCCGCCTGCATGCCCGCTTTGTAATAAGCTGCTTAACGTGCCATCGCCATGGGTCAGCCATAAATAAGTAGAATACGCCCAAATGGTTACCGTGCCAATGACCACCAATACGTCCATATTGGCAAGACCACCTTTGATAGACGCCCACGCGCTTTTGTAAAATGGCAATGCCAGCCCAAATTGGACAATGGTCGCTAAGATAAACTGAATCCAAACAGGCGGCATCCACGCCATACCTTGCCCAACGAGCATGCCTGCCATACCAACCAAGAACGGTAGCAAACAAACCCACAGCGCAATCAGGCGCCATGGATAAACAGTTGCGGTATCTTCATCCGACTTAGCAAACAAACTATCAGCGGCCTGCAAATTGGCCACAAAACCAGTTTTATTCACCCATTCTGTTACCTGCTCAGGTGTGGTTTGCGTTGGATCATAATCGACGTTAGCCGTCTCGCCAGCGAAGTTAACATTGACTTCATAGACCGCCGGCTTCTTATTAAGGACTTTTTCAATGCGAGACGCACAAGCCTGACATGTCATTCCCTCAATCGCCAGTTGCAGGTGCGCACGCTTGGGCGCAAGCGGCGTATTTGACTGGATATCAGTCTCAACTTCATAGGGGTCATTGTTAGCGGTACGGGTAGCGTCATTCATAGAGAGAACTCGTTATTGCGTTAAAGCGCGTGATAGCGTTTAGATATTTAGTCATTTGTTTGCGCGAAAAAAAAGCTCAATAGCTTGATAAAGGTGTTAGACGAAAGCGTATTTGAAGCGCCCTTTTCTAAACCTACTGATGATAAATATTAAATGGTTATGATTGGCGGTAATTCAACTTTTTCTATGGTTGCAACTCATCAACAGCTATTGGCGTATAAATAAAAAGACGTTAGTTATTGCTGCCTCATTATTTTTTAGCCATTAAAAAAACCAGCCATCAGAGCCGGTTCTTTTACAAATACAAATAATCTTAAGAGTTTGCAACGGTAGCATCGAAACCTGCATCGTCGATAGCAGTAGCTATCTCCTCGATAGTGGTCTTAGTGTCATCAAAGGTCACGGTCGCTAAATTATCAGCCAAATCAACAGAGATTGTCTCTACGCCGTCTATGCCGTCAGTTGCTTTATGTACGCTTGCCACACAACCACCACAAGTCATGCCATCGATATTAATAATTCTAGTTTGGTTTGCCATGAGAGGCTCCTTATTCTTATAACGGATTTTTTATTAGTGAATTTTTTATAATGTGCAAAAACTGTTTTGATAATGCTCTTTATGCGCTTAATTACCAATACAGCATGCAACTAGCATAAGCCGTATTACTGTTAACAACAAGTAAGTTTGGTTATAACTGTATTAATAAAGCCGTGAATTTATACCAAAACGACAAGCCACACTTCCTATTTCTAAAACAAGAGTAAGCTGTAATCTCTAATCATGATAACGTGGGTTTTGCGGGGCATCGATAGGAAACGGCTGAGTCACGTAATCAACCATGCTGATTGCCGCAACAAATGCATGCACCGTCGTTTTGGTATCATCATAATGGATAAATGCCATTCTGTTTTCAGGCTGTAGCTCAATTTCTGTGACACCAGTAATGTTTTTTAGCGCTGTCATCACGCTCTCAAACCCTTCGGTATCATCGATATTCTCGATACTTACTTGTGCAACTTTAATCGCCATGATCTTATCCCCTCGTCGTTTATAGCATTTATAGCATTTATAGCATTAATGCGTATCCAATACCTCAAAGCCTTTGACCAACTCATCAATCTGCTTAAGCTGACGCAAAAACGGCTCTAATTGACTGGTTCGCAACGCACACGGGCCATCGCATTTCGCCACTTCTGGGTTTGGATGCGCCTCTAAAAACAAACCTGCCAAACCTGTCGCCATACCTGCACGAGCAAGGGTGGTGATTTGCTCACGGCGACCGCCAGCACTGTCACTACGCGCGCCCGGCTGCTGCAAACTGTGCGTCACATCAAAAAACACGGGGATATTCATCTGCTTCATGGTATCAAAACCCAGCATATCGACGACCAAATTGTTGTAGCCAAAGGCACTGCCGCGCTCACACAAAATCAGCTTATCGTTACCGCCTTCAAGGCATTTATTGACGATATGACGCATCTCGTGCGGTGCTAAGAACTGCGCCTTTTTGATATTAATAATCGCATCGGTTTTTGCCATCGCGTGCACCAAGTCAGTCTGACGCGATAAAAACGCTGGTAGCTGGATAATGTCGGCAACTTCAGCGACCGGCGCTGCTTGATAAGGTTCATGCACATCCGTGATAATCGGTACTTGGAATTTTTCTTTAATTTGCCCTAGCCAATCGATACCCTGCTCTAGACCGGGCCCGCGATATGAATGTAAGCTTGAACGGTTGGCTTTATCAAAGCTGGCTTTAAAGACATAGCCAATGCCCAAACGCTGACAGATATCCACATACTGCTCGGCAATCTCAAACGCCAATTCTTTGGACTCTAAAACATTCATACCACCGAATAAGACAAACGGCTGGTCGTTACCGATATTAATCGTCTTGCCACTTGGCGTATCGAGCTTGATATGTGATTGTGCGGTTAATAAATGTTCCATGAAGTGCTGACCCTCATTATTGTTATTTACTGTCGTTATCAACAGCGTTTATTCATCTGACTTTTCCTATTGTAACCGATAGCTCAATGAAAAAAAGTATCCAAGCGTAATTGATAATTTTAACTGCCTGATATAAAAGCTGTACCTATAAAAAATGTCATTAGAAAAGTCGGAAATCAAGCCAAAAAAAAGACCAATCCGAAGATCAGTCTTTTTTATAGTTACCAAGCTGTCGTACGATAATGCTTATTTATTATCGCTATAGTTTCTTGCTGCTTTAACAAAGCTGTTAAACAGTGGATGACCACCGCGTGGTGAGCTGGTAAATTCAGGATGAAACTGTACGGCGACAAACCAAGGATGGTTAGGAATCTCAACCGACTCAACCAAATGCTGCTTAGCAGAATAACCCGATATCGTCATACCTGCTTGCTCTAATGGCTCAATATAACGATTGTTCATCTCATAACGATGGCGATGACGCTCAGTGATATAGGTTGAACCGTAAATTTGGGCAAGCTTACTACCAGCAACCAGTTCCGCTTGCTGCGCACCTAAACGCATGGTGCCACCAAGGTCTGAATCATCGCTACGAATCTGCAATTCGCCGCGCTCATCTAACCATTCGGTAATCAGACCAATAATAGGTTCAGCCGCCGTACGATGGAACTCAGAAGAGTTGGCATCGATATGTAACACATTGCGCGCATACTCAATCACAGCCAGCTGCATACCAAGGCAGATACCAAGATAAGGTACGTTGTTTTCACGCGCATAAGTAATGGCTTTCATTTTACCATTGGTACCGCGCTCACCGAAGCCGCCCGGTACTAAAATAGCATCGGCATCGTTTAGACGGGCAAATAAAGTATCATCCGTTTCTAATAGCTCAGCATCGATATAGTCGATTTTGACGTCGGCTTTATGGGTGATGCCAGCGTGTAGCAAGGCTTCATTGATAGACTTATAGGCATCCGGTAATTCAACATACTTACCAACCATCGCTACCGTCACCGTCGCTTCAGGATTCAGCTGTGCTTCAACCACTTTATCCCAATCGCTTAAATCCGCTTCTGGTAAATCAAGACCAAAGCGCTCACAGATTAAGTCATCAAGATCCTGCTCATGCAGGGTGCGCGGAATCTGATAAATACTTTGTGCATCTTCACACATGATAACCGCACGCTCTTCGACGTTGGTAAATAGCGCAATCTTGCGGCGATTGTCTGGTGAGATATGGTGATCTGAGCGGCAAATTAAGACATCAGGCTGCAAACCAATCGAACGCAGCTCTTTTACTGAATGCTGAGTAGGCTTAGTTTTGGTTTCGCCCGCACTGGCGATATAAGGCACCAGCGTTAAATGCATCAGCATGGCGCGATTGCGACCTAGCTCTACTTGCATTTGGCGTACCGCTTCCATAAAAGGAAGTGACTCGATATCACCGACCGTACCGCCAATCTCGATAATGGCGATATCATAGCCTTCGCCACTGGCAAGAATTTTACTTTTGATTTCATCAGTGATATGCGGAATCACCTGTACCGTACCACCCAAATATTCACCGCGGCGCTCTTTATTCAACACGTTTTGATAGATACGGCCACTGGTAAAGTTATTGCTCTTACTCATCTTTGAATGGCGTAAAAAGCGCTCATAGTAGCCTAAATCCAAATCGGTCTCGGCGCCGTCTTCGGTGACGAACACTTCGCCATGTTGAAATGGACTCATCGTGCCTGGATCGACGTTGATATACGGATCCATTTTGGTCATCGTCACGCTCACGCCACGTGCTTCAAGCACTGCGGCAAGAGAGGCTGCGGTAATACCTTTTCCTAGTGAGGACACTACCCCACCGGTCACAAATATAAACTTGGTCATAGTACTCTGTCGGTAATTAGTAAAGAAGGATTTTACTAAAAATACGTCACAAAATATAGGGCAAAAGCGCAAACTCTTTAAAACACTCAGTTTTTAACGCTTAGTCATTTTAAGTGCGTAGTCATCGTAAATACGTAGCTATTATAACCCACTGCAGCTTTAAAAAGGTCACAACAAAAAAACTCACCCCGAAGGATGAGTTTTCTATAATCAGATTCTAATGTTTAGATTAGAATTTGTATTCTAGACCAGTACCAATTACGAATAATTCCACATCGCCATTGATCGGCACATATACACTTTCACCTAGATCATTTTTACCTAAGTATGAAGCTTTAACATTATCAGCGTTATTCACACCAGCATAAGCATGCATGATCATGTTGTCTTTAAAGAAGTATTTACCACCAACTACGATTTGGTCTGAATCAGCGTTATCCCAACCGTTCAAGTTGTCAGTTTTGTTGTACTGTGCATAGATAGAGGCTGGACGAGCAAAGTTAGTTAAAGGCATTGACGCACTAACGATTAAACCTTTCTCTTTCTTCATATCGTCAACACGATCACTATAATCAAAATCAGCTACTTGATATAGCGCACCTAAAGTAACAGGAGCTGCCATAAATTTACCTAGATCTACAGTTGCGGTACCGCGGATGATATCACCCTCGATGTTGTTGTCTTTATCATAAGCAACACCAGCAGTAAAGCCTGTACCTTGATCAAACATAGCTGCAACGCCGAAGCCAGAATTATTGTTGTTATTCTGATCATCAGAGTTGTACATTGCAGAGATTTCTAATGGTAGACCATCGTATTTTGGTGCAGTCCAAATGATTGAGCTTTTGATACGACTACTATCAGCCATATTTAAAGCTTCAACAGCACCCTTTTCTAATTCATTTGTACCTAGGTTATCCCAGTAACCGCTGTCAGCAGTGATAACGTTGTTAATTCTGTCTAACGTAGATTGGTTTTTACCAACACGGAATTCACCAAACTGTTTGTTGATAACACCAAGATAGGTGTCACGGTTAGTGAAACCATCAATATCACCATCGACGCTTGTGCCGTACTCTAACTGGTAGATAACATCAGTATTAGCAGTCATGGCTTCAGAGCCTTTGATACCGATACGTGAAGCATGAGAGTTGATTTCTACTGTATCTTCATCATAGTTATAACCAGGGCCATCAAGCTCAGCATTAACATAGTCAGCAGCTAAAAAAGCTTTACCGTATAGAGTTGGTGCGGCATTGGCTGCAGATACAGATAGGGCAGCGATTGCTGTAGCTAAAAGTAGTTTTTTCATGGGGTATCTCCACTTTACAATTTTAGTAATGAGCGAGCTATTATTAGCCGGTGCCCAATATGGTATCGTCACAAATCCTCAAAGATATAATGTGTAACTGGCTACCGAGATTAGTCAGAAACAAGTGTGGCGAAGTGCTATTACCGTAAGATGAAAAAAACCATGACTTACATAACTGGGATTAGAATCGTAACTGCCATGTAAATGCTGGTCTTTATCGCTCTGTTGCGTAACATCCGTTACCAAACTCATACTTCGATTACAAGCATAACAACTTTGACATAATTTGCAACATATTTTTTGAGACTTTTATGACGAAAAATTCTTAAACCCATGCTTAACCTAAGGTTTAACGATTGTTCAGATAAAAACAAAAAAAACACCCCTACTCGCCATTGGCAAATAGGGGTAAATTTTTATAAGTAATCAACGTAGAAATATACATCGCTTTAAATAAGCATGCACATGCTAGCTATTAAAGGACTACTTAACTATGGGTAAGTAGCCCCAAAATAACGTTTAAAAATGACGAACTAGCAATGCGTATTGGCTTTTAAGTCTAAACGCGCTTGATGCAATAATGGCTCAGTGTAACCACTTGGCTGCTCACGACCTTTAAAGACCAAATCGCAGGCAGCTTTAAAGGCGTAAGAATTATCGAAGTTATTGGCCATTGGCTGATAGCCATTATCGCCCGCATTTTGCTCATCGACGACTTTTGCCATACGCTTCATGGTATCCATGACTTGCTCTTCGCTTACCACGCCGTGATGCAACCAGTTAGCGATATGTTGACTTGAAATACGTAAGGTTGCACGGTCTTCCATGAGACCTACATCATTGATATCTGGTACTTTAGAGCAGCCAACGCCTTGGTTTACCCAGCGCACAACATAACCTAGGATACCTTGAGCGTTATTATCAAGCTCTTGCTGCTTCTCTTCTTCTGTCCAGTTGCTGTCTTTGGCTAATGGAATAGTCAAGATATCATCTAAACTAGCACGCTTGCGTGATTTTAAGCTGTCTTGCACGTCGGCAACATTGACCTCATGGTAATGCATGCTGTGCAAAGTAGCGCCCGTTGGTGATGGTACCCAAGCTGTGCTAGCGCCTGCTTGTGGATGGGTGATTTTGCTTTCCATCATCTCTTTCATCTCATCAGGCTTCGCCCACATGCCTTTACCAATTTGAGCGTGGCCTTGTAGGCCAGTTTCTAAGCCGATATCGACGTTCCACTGCTCATAAGCTGGCTGCCATGCTTGCGATTTCATATCACCTTTACGGACAAAGGGTCCAGCGTTCATACTGGTGTGCATCTCATCACCCGTACGGTCTAAAAAGCCCGTATTGATAAAGATAACGCGCTCTTTTGCTTGGCGAATGGCTTCTTTGAGGTTAACCGTCATGCGGCGCTCTTCATCCATCACACCGATTTTAATGGTATTGCGCTCTAAGCCTAACAAATCTTCGGCGGCGTTAAACAAATCGTTCGCCATTTTGACTTCTTCAGGGCTGTGCATTTTTGGCTTAACGATATACATCGAACCCTTGCGCGAGTTTGATAGCTCGTTTTTACCTTTTAAATCATTTAAAGACAATAGCGGAGTAATCAGACCATCCATTAAGCCTTCAAAAATCTCTTCTTGGCCGTTACCCAAATCGACCAAGATAGCCGGGTTTTGCATCAAGTGACCAACGTTACGAATTAAAAGTAGTGAGCGACCTGGTAGGATAAGCGCGCCGCCATCTGGCGTGGTGTATTCGCGGTCTGGGTTTTGTTTACGCGTACGAGTTTTGCCGCCTTTTTCAAAGGTTTCTTGCAAGTCGCCATTCATCAAACCAAACCAGTTACGATACACTTCTACTTTTTCTTCGGCATCTACCGCCGCGATTGAGTCTTCGCAATCTTGAATCGCCGTGATAGCAGACTCTAATAGTACGTCTTTGATGTTAGCTGGATCGTCTTTACCCACTGGATGGCTGCCATCGATTTGGATTTCAGCGTGTAGGTTGTTGTTTTTTAACAAAATACCAGTTGGGTTTTCAGCCTCGCCGACAAAACCTGCAAACTGAGCGGCATCTTTTAATTCAGTGCTGCTATCGCCTTGCACAACTTCAAGCTTGCCATCGACAACTTTAAAGCCAGTAGCATCAGTATATGAGCCTGATGCCAATGCAAAGTTCTCATCTAAGAATTTTTTGGCATAGGCGACGACCGCGGCGCCACGCGTTGGGTTATAGCCACCTTTGGCTTCTTGTCCGTTTTCATCGCTGATGACATCTGTGCCGTACAAGGCGTCGTACAAGCTACCCCAACGCGCGTTAGTTGCGTTCAATGCATAGCGGGCGTTACGGACTGGTACCACCAACTGCGGGCCTGCGATATGGGCAATCTCGTCATCGACGTTTTGGGTGCTGACTTTGAAATCATCACCTTCTGGTAATAAGTAGCCGATTTCTTGTAAAAACGCTTTATAAGCTGGGTAATCAATATCGCCATTTTTGGCAGGATTGTCGAGATGCCACTGGTCAATTTGCTTCTGAATTTTGGCGCGGGTCGTGAGCAGCTCTTTATTACGCGGCGTAAATTCTTTAATAACCTTTTCAAAACCTGACCAATAGCTGTCTGAATCAACACCGACTTTCGGCAGCACTTCGTTTTCAATAAAATCGAACATCTGCTTATCGATGGCAAGAATGCCCTTTTGAATACGATTGGCGTTAGAAGACTGGCTCATATTGTTATCCTTATCTGTTCGTGAAGTGTGTTAATCCCGGATTGCTATTATCTATATTGCTACTACTTAGTGCAGTGCAAAGCCAATGCTAGGGCGCTAAGCGTTACTTTTTGCGCTGGCATGGATAGTTGATATAATACCGATTGGCTAGCTATTAACTGATAATAATAGTAAGACAAAATATTCTAAAAGCAAAATCTCATCCTACTATCAAATAATGAAATAAACAAGGAAAGACCATTCACTAAGTAAATACTTAGGCTGTCTATAAATGATACCCTATAACCTATATGGGCTTAGGTGCGGTAAATAGTCTGCTTAAGCGCTAGAATTGAAATAATGTATAAACCGTAAGTAATCATTACTACATCAAGTTATGCTTAATAGTTATCTGTTAAGCCTAAGCATTTGAAAGTACCAAGCTTGCCTGATTATCTATCATGCCAGAAATACCAAACGCCATTAAAAATATTTGCCGTTATAATAGGCATTATTCTCAAAATTTTTTATTAATACCTAATAAATACTGCCTTACACCTACTCTTTAAAAAGCCCGAAAAACTATGACTATTAATACTCATGATCTTGCAACGCTAACCCAAAATAATGACGCTGACGAAGACATATCTCAAGAAGAAACCTCTCAAGAAGACAGTGTCGATATCGCGCAATTAAGAACGCCACTAAAAGTAGACCTATCGCCTATTTATGAATTTTTAGGCGCACGTACCACGCAGGCTTGGGTCGATGCTGCCCTTGCGGATTTGCCGTTAATCATTCAAGACCATGCCAACTGCGAAAAAAAAGCGGCTGGTACGGCGATGAATTTAATCTTTCGTTATGAGTTTTCTTATGACTTACAGCGCAAATTGGCACAATTGATACGCGAGGAGATGCTGCATTATGAGCAAGTGCTTGGCATCATGAATGAGCGCGGGCAAGCATGGAAATATCTGAGCGCTGGACGTTATGCCAAAGGTATGCTCAAGCATAAACGCACTTACGAGCCAGCGGCGATGGTAGATGTCTTAATTATTGGGGCATTTATCGAGGCACGTTCTTGCGAGCGTTTTGCCGCATTGGCAGAAGTCATTAATGATAAACGATTGGCGAAGTACTATCGCTACTTACTTAAATCAGAAAGTCGCCATTTTGAAGATTATTTGGCATTGGCGCAGTCATTAGCTGAAGATAATATTGACGAGCGTGTCGCCTTTTTTAGAGAAGTTGAAGCAGAGCTGATATCAAGTCCAGATGCCGAGCTACGCTTTCATAGTGGTAACCCTGCTTAATTAATTTTCACCTGAAATAAAAAAGGTTTAACCGTTAGCGTATAAATTCTTGCTAAGGGTTAAACCTTTTTAAATCTTACTACTTAAAGCGACACTATAAATTTTACTTAAAGCGACACTATAAATTATCCGTTTCTTATTTTATTGTTCTGAAAGCCATTATTTATCGCTTTCGGTTATCGAAGTATCATATTGTTTGTGATTTTTTACCACATGATGGGGATCATGGTCATCCGTCAACCGTTCTGCTTCTGCCGGATTGACCTTTTGCAGGGCATCGTCAGGTACGATACCATTGTTATCATCGGCATCTTTTAGATTAGAGTTGTTTTCTGGATGATTCAACTTTTGCTGATGCATATCAACGTTCCTATCGTTAACGTCCGTAGCATTAACGTTCTTGTCGTTTTGTATAGTCATAGGCCTTCTCTTTATAATTATAAGCATATAAAAAATAGCTATCTATATTTGCTAGCACTCTTAGCCTCGCTAAGCACCTTCAACCTTAACTATTAGAAATCTTTTTCGTCAGGATTTAGTACGCGTGTTTGCGCATTATCGACATTGGCATAGCGATTTAAATCGTTTATATCGGTGCTTTTGGCCGCTTCAGGCATGGTGGTATGCTCATTTACCCCTTCGTCGAAAGCATTGCCTTCTTGATCGCGGCGATCTGGCTGACGCGCAGGATTGTCATTTTTGTTTACATGCTCTGTTTCTATCACGCCTTCTTTAAAGGTATCAGTACCTTTATTAACTCTGGTATTGTCTTCGATATCATCGTGAGCAATAGATGAATGAGCCTCATTTTCTTGAATAACAGTTTTTTGAATATCATTCTCTTGGATACGAGTTTTGGTTAATTCAGGATCTTTGGTTGGCATATCTTTGGCTTGCATCATAATATCCTTATCGTTTTTTAAATCATTATTTTTATCATGATAGTAAATCGCTACATTCGCTCATTTATCTTTCAGTTGAATAACTGCTACCAATTACTCATTATTTTTTTGAGACAAGTCATAAGCGTTTAAATCAGCGACGTTTTTACCACCGGGTGGCAAATCTTCTTCTTTACGTGGGTCTACATATACTTCATCGGTTTCCTGTGACGCTTGTTCTGGACCGTCAATATCCGGCTCGTACTTTCGACCTTTATAGCTGTCTTTAGGATTTTTTGGTTTTAATGCCGCTGGATCATCAATTGGTACTGGTTCTTCATCATTAGGTTGGGTAAAGTCTTTCATAGCGTGTCCCTCGCGTTTGTTGTAGAGCAACAGATTAGTTTTATTATTTATCAGTACGCAAATCATCTTCGATAAAAGGCGTTTTTTGCTCTTCGCTTAGATTTTCTGGTTCATCGACTTGTTTGTTATCTGCTAGGTTTTTTTCGATTTGTTGACTATCTGCTTGTTCTGCAGCTTTTTTTACATCAGATGTGTCATTATTGGTATTACTCATGGTGCAATTCCTCTTATTTATAATTTATTTATAATAAAATTGTGCTAGCTATGATTAGCTTGTCCTTGTTCGCTCTTTATAAATTATTGATATATAGACTGCCGTCTATCAGCTATCAGCGACAAGGTATAACTTAATTATAAGAATAATTTTTGACTGCTCACCAGTGTACTGCGGTATCAATGTGTGAATAAATGTGAGGTTAGCCGACAGTTTGTAACTTGCTTTTCATTAGTGCGCTACTTTTTTGGTGATTTATTCCGCAACTTTATAAGCGCTGTTAAATAAAAAAACCAAGATCCAATAAATACGGATGCTTGGTTTTTATTTGGGCTTTTCAATGCTTATTAGATCGAAAAAGGTTGTTGAGAAATAGTCTAAGTTGTCTCGCCAACGCCGTTGATGACTTTTAATAAATGCTCTTGTGCGATATGCGGCGTTTCATCTGCCGCTGGCTGTAATTGCTGCCAAACGCCATTACCGTCAAGCGTCCAAGCCTGAGTATTGTCTTGTAGATAGTTGATTAAACCATCTTGATAAATTTGCTTAAATAGCTTTTTGTCTTCGATTGGGAACGCCACCTCAACGCGGTGGAATAAATTGCGGTCCATCCAGTCGGCGCTGCCGCAATACAAGCGCTCATCGCCAGCATTATAAAAGTAATAAATGCGCGTATGCTCCAAAAAGCGCCCAATCACAGAACGGACGGTGATATTTTCGGACAGATCCTTTACTTGCGGGCGTAGGCAGCACATGGAGCGCAAAATTAGCTCAATCTTAACGCCTGCCTGCGACGCATCATACAATTTATCAATCAGTCGGCGCTCGGTCAGCGCATTGACCTTGATGATAATATGAGCGCGTTTGCCTGCTTTGGCTTGAGCAATTTCATCATCGATAAAACTCATGAGCTTTTCATGCAAGGTAAATGGCGCATGTAGGAGTTTTTTTAGATTGGCAGGTTTACCCATGCCCGTCAGCTCTTGGAAGATTTTGTGCACATCCTCTGAGATATCAGGGTCGGCACTAAATAAACCATAATCGGTATAAACTTTGGCATTGGCAGCATGATAGTTGCCCGTACCGAGATGCACATAACGACGAATTTTATCGTTTTCACGGCGAATGATAAGCATCAATTTGGCGTGGGTCTTGTAACCGACGATACCGTAAACCACCACCGCGCCCGCTTCTTGCAGATAATTAGCCACCGCGATATTTGAGGCTTCATCAAAACGGGCGCGTAACTCAATAACCGCCGTGACTTCTTTGCCATTACGCGCCGCTGCCGCTAAGGCTTTAACGATTTCTGAATTGGTACCTGAACGATATAGGGTCTGCTTAATGGCGAGCACTTTTGGGTCACTTGCTGCTTGCCACAGCAAATTGATAATCGGCGAGAACGCATGAAACGGATGATGAACCAAGACATCGCTCTTACGCATCGCGGCAAACATACTGGTCGCTTTATCGAGCTTATCGACTTCACGGCGGAACGGCTTAGGTACGACATGGGTAAAAGGCTGATAGCGTAGCGCTGGGATATTAAAATCAAACAGCAAGCGCGTTAAGTTGACAGGCCCATTGACGCGGTAAAGTTGATTGTCATGCAGCTCAAACTCATTGAGCAAATAATCGCTAATCGGCGCTGGGCAATCGGTAGTGACCTCTAAACGCACCTTGTCGCCAAAGCGGCGGTTTTCAAGCTCGCCCTCTAGTGCCTTGGCAATATCATCGACATCCTCTGCCAAATCCAAGTCGGCATTGCGCGTCAATCTAAATTGATGACAACCAGTGACATTCATCCCCGGGAACAACTCACCGATATGCTCATGAATCACCGCCGATAGCATCACATGATGTTCTTTACCGCCCGTTAGCTCATCAGGTAAACGAATGACACGCGGCAAGCTGCGCGGCGCTGGTACAATGGCGAGATTGATATCACGACCAAAGGCATCTTTGCCCTCTAACGTGGCGATAAAGTTTAAGCTTTTATTCACCAATCTCGGAAACGGATGCGCTGGATCAATGCTAATCGGTGTCAAAACTGGTGAAACTTGCTCGGTAAAATACTGCTTCATCCATGCCGATTGCTCAGGAGTTAGCTCGTCACGTTTGAGATAACGAATATCTTCTTTAGCCAGGGCTGGCAATATATCTTCATTTAAAATGCGGTATTGCTCGCTGATGGCTTTATGAGTGACAGCAGAGATTTCTCTGAGCACCTCACTTGGGCGCATACCATGAGCGCTGGTTGAGACATCACCCATATTGAGTTTTTGCATGATACCGGCGACACGAATCTCAAAAAACTCATCCATGTTGGAAGAAAAGATAATGAGGAAAAACAAGCGCTCTAACAAAGGATGGCGCGGACTGGCGGCCTGCGCCAGCACCCGCAGATGAAACTGCAACAATGACAAATCGCGATTGATATAGCTGCTCGGCGAATAGCTGCCATCGTCGAAACGCTGCCAATCTATTTCACTCAACCCTTTGCTCGAACTTGCTGTTAGCTCTTCTTCTGTTTTGACCAGATTCGTGCTGAGTTCACTATCCGTTTTTGTACTAACATTAATACTATCGTTAATTTCATGATCGTTATTTTGCTTATTAACCATCTATGCCACCTTTTTAATCCTTTACGTGATCGATATGCCGTCATCTTTTATTTTTTATGAACGCTATTTAATGCCAACCGACAATCTAAGCTGATTGTATTGTAAGCCAATCATTTCCTAAGCGGATTGCGGTAAGACGGCATTTTTCATGCGTTTTTTAATGATACGTTGTTTGTTGCGCAAGCGTTTGTCACTTTGATGACCTTCGTAGTATTTTGGATTGGTCAACATGGCGATGAGCAAAGCCGATTCGTCACGGTTTAGATTGGCCGCTGATTTATCAAAGTAATGCTGGGCGGCGGCTTCGATACCGTAAATACCGTTACCAAACTCAGCGACGTTGAGATAAGCGGTCAAAATGCGCTGCTTATCCCAAAAGGTTTCTATCATTACCGTGATAATCGCTTCTTCAGCTTTACGGGTATAAGAGCGATGCGAGGTAAGAAATAAATTTTTGGCCAATTGCTGCGTAATTGTTGAGCCGCCCGCTGACATTTTGCCTGTTTCTTCGTTCTTTTTCTGTGCCGCCTTAATGCCTTTCATATCAAAGCCATTATGCTGGCTAAAGGTCGAATCTTCACTGACAATCGCTGCTTGTTTGGCAGATTTGGCAATGGCGTCATACTCTGCCCACGTTTGCGTGACCGTACCGCCCGTTAAACGATGGGTCAGCATAAACATGCTGTTATTAATTGGCTGAGTTTTCCAAATCAACAGCAGACCTGCGACCAGTATATGGAATGTCACCACCAACAACATGAATGCCAATAATAAGCGTTTGAGAAATGTACCAAAACTTGCCATGCGAGCGATATCCGAGTGGTTGAAAAATAGTCAACATAATAAACTGTTAACACTAACGCGTTAATCATAAATAGCAGGTCATCTTACCTAATCTCACAATCGCTGTCATTATTTACCCTATTTCTTTATCATGTAAATACTGCCAAGTGCTACGAATATTTTTCTTTAAAAAATTTAAAAGTAATGCTTGGCGATAAATACGGCAAACAGACATAAGAATAAGAGTGTAAATATGGCTAATGGTAATACGGTAGCAATGTTACGGGCACACATGATTGCCACCAATCCCAATCTTGGTACGGCTGAAAATCAAGATAAATGGTGGCTACTCGGGACGACTGGCTGTCATCTTTGTGACGTCGCTGAACACCTACTCAGCCAATTTCAAGCGGTGCAGCCGATACGCTATCAGTATGTTGATATTGCTGATTTTGATGAGGTGCTGATGATGGAGTTTGCTACCACGATTCCTGTGATATTGACGCCATCAAAACGTCTAAATTATCCTTTTTCAGTGTTGGATTTGCAGCAATTATTAGTAGCGTCATAAAACAGACAACATAAAAATGATAATAATGAGAAACCTATGAAAGATTTAAAGAAAATAACGGAAATCGAGGATTTGCGCCGTGTTGCCGAGCGTAAAGTACCACGGATGTTTTATGATTATGTCGATTCAGGCTCATGGACTGAGACCACTTATCGCAATAATGAAACCGACTTTGACCGTATTAAATTGCGCCAACGGGTTCTGGTCAATATGGAAGGGCGCTCGCTTGCCACGGACATGCTAGGCTCAAAAGTCAAAATGCCCGTTGCTATCGCCCCAACTGGCTTTACTGGCATGATGTGGGCCGATGGTGAGATTCACGCCGCACGGGCAGCGGAGAAATTTGGCGTGCCCTTCTCGCTTTCAACCATGAGTATCTGCTCTATCGAAGATATCGCAGAAAACACCAGTGCGCCGTTTTGGTTTCAGCTCTATGTGATGCGCGACCAAGAGTTTATGGCAAATCTGATTCGCCGCGCTAAGGCGGCCAATTGTTCCGCGCTTATCTTAACCGCGGATTTACAAGTGCTCGGACAGCGCCATAAAGATATCAAAAACGGTCTATCCGCGCCGCCAAAACCTACCCTTGGTAATATATTGAATCTCATGACCAAGCCGCAATGGTGCATGAATATGCTCGGCACCAAACGTCATAGTTTTGGCAATATCGTCGGTCATGCCAAAAACGTCGAAGATATCTCATCGCTCTCGGCATGGACGGCTGAACAGTTTGACCCGGCGCTAAGCTGGGATGACGTCGCACGCATTAAAGATATGTGGGGCGGCAAGCTCATTATCAAAGGCATCATGGAACCTGAAGACGCCATCATGGCTGCCCGTAGCGGTGCCGATGCATTAGTCGTCTCAAACCATGGCGGCCGTCAGCTTGATGGGGCGTTGTCTTCCATTGCCGCGCTCGCTGATATCGTGCAAGCGGTACGAGCGGAAAATAGCAATATTGAGATTTGGCTCGATAGTGGTATTCGCTCTGGTCAAGATGTGCTCAAAGCACTCGCTGTAGGCGCCAATGGTACAATGATTGGTCGCGCGTTTTTGTATGGACTTGGCGCTTATGGTGAAGATGGTGTTCGCCGTGCGCTAGAGCTTATTTATAACGAGTGTGATATCAGCATGGCGTTTTGTGGTCATACCGATATCAATCAAGTGACGGATGACATTTTGGTTAAAGGCACTTATGAGAATCTTAAAACTCATGCTTATTAAAAAGCCAGTCCTTATTAAAAACCCAGCTTTATTAAATATTGATATATTCAATTTGATCTAAAAAGGATATGTTCAAAATAGCATGCTGCTAGAATAAATTTTCCTTGCTTGCTGTGTGCTTCGCACTCCAGAGGCTTCGAAAAATTTATTCTAGCAACCCTATATCGTTTTGCAGTTGAATCGACTATAACCCACTTATGGGTGACACGCCCTAACCCTAGCCTTTATACTCTACTCATCACTTTTTATTGATAGTTTGCGTTTATGACCATTCAACAATTATTAAAAACCGCGCCCGTCACCACTTTGCTATTAATAAGCTTTATCGGCTTATTTATCATGCAGGTGCTGAGCGGCGTCGATGCTAACAATCCATCGACTGAAGCATTGCTCAAATGGGGCGCCAATGCTTTGCCTTATACTATGGATAATGAACCATGGCGCTTGGCAAGTAGTGCCTTTTTGCACATCGGTCTGATGCATTTATTGTTTAATGGTTTTGCCATGTATTTCTTTGGGCAAATCGCCGAGCCGATGTTTGGCTCAGCGAAGTTTTTGGCGTTATTTTTACTGGCGGCAATCGGTGGTAATTTACTGAACAATTATATCACGTGGCAAGGTATTTTGGATGGCACTGGTCAACCTGGGCTATCAGCGGGCGCGTCTGGCGGTATCATGGGTATCGGTGCCGCGCTATTGATAGCCGCGCTGTTTAAAATATCAGTCAATGGCATGGTGCTCAATCTGAAAAGCCTAATCATTATTATGGGCATCAATTTGGTATATGGCTTTGCCGTACCGGGCATTGATAATGCCGGTCATATTGGCGGCGCGGTCACAGGATTGGTGATTGCATTGGCGTTTGCTATCGCCTACCGTCAGCGCTTGGCTGCTACGCTACAGAATGTGCCTAGCGCAGCGCAAGACATTTATCAGACTACTTATATCAATTCTCCAACAAGTAGCGATACTGACTTTTCTATCCCTACTTCTACCCACGCTCCTCGCTTTGATAATGGGGGTAGTTTTGATAATAACAGCAGTTTTAATCACGACTCTGCTGTAAACTTACCCTTAGATAGCTATGCTAATCAAGCAGCCCTTAATCACAGCAAAATTAACGAACAACAAACAGTGACCAAATCGACGTTTATTTGGCAATTGCTACCGTGGCTGGTCATGCTGCTGATCAGTATTGGTTTTATATGGTGGTGGCAAGATATTCATCAGCAAATACTACAAGTGCTCGCCGCCATTGAGTAAAATGCCAGACTTATTTATTATTCTATTTATCGACTCTGTTTTTATCATTTATCCCACCCACTTATGAGAGCAAATCATGTTTAAATCATCAGCGCTATCGAAACCGTTGACGCGCACTGTCCTTAGCGCATTGACCGCCACTGCCCTATTTAGTGTCGCCAGCATCTCTAACGCCGCCCTCTTTAAAAACAACTTACCAACTGATAAAGATGCCATTTTAAGCGTCGGCGTCAACGTCATGGCAGTCAAGTCGGCTTATGATTTGGAAGACAGCACCGACATAAAAGTATTGCCGGGTGTGTTTTATGATAACAACAGAATCTACGCACGCGGTGCGCAAGCGGGCGCTTATATCATCAATGATGGCACCAATCAGCTAGCCGCTTATGCTCAGCTCGATGGCAGCGAGTTCGACCCTGACGATGCAACTGGCGCCCTGCAAGGTCTTGATGAGCGTAAAGCCTCAGCCGCTGCCGGTCTATCCTATCTGCGCCGTACGCCTGTTGGTGGTTTCCGCCTGCAAGTCGCGACTGACGTGTTAGATAAAAGTGGTGGTAATACAGCGCGCTTGACCTATCTTGCTAAAATTACTAAAGATAAGCTGACCGTCTATCCAAGCATTGGCTTTGAGTATCATGATGCTGACTACAATAACTATTATTATGGCGTTAGTGCGCAAGAGGCAGCGAAGACAGGCGTCGCTGCTTATGAGTCAAATAATAGCTTAAACCCTTATATCAATATTAGCGCTAATTATGACTTTAATGAGCGCTGGGCAGGATTTGCCAATCAAAGCTTAAGCTATCTGCCAAATGAACAATACGATAGTCCAATGGTTGACTCGCGTACGGATGCCACGACGACGCTAGGATTGCTTTATAAATTTTAGTTAAGCACGTATATGCAATAAAAAAAGACCTTGCCACATTATATGACAAGGTCTTTTTTTATCTAACTCTATTAACCTGCTAAAAACTAGCCTTTAAGCTTTTTGATAGAGGCAACATTACAGCCTTTATAAAGGATTTCACGGCTAGCGTTTTGGATATTAGCCGATGATTTATGATAGTTATTCAAACGCAGCGCACCCGTCATAGTACTAAAGTTGTCTTCATCACCAAACACGGTATCGACATCGTCAGAACGACCTAAGTTAATTGGTAAAAATCTTTTTTTGCCATTTAGATTGGCTTCTGCAAAGGTCGGTAAATACTCTTTGTTAAAACCGTAAGTCACGCTGATTTTCTTATCGCTTTGGCAAGTATAGTTGACTTGTCTAATTTTAACAGCGGTATCATAACTCTCGCTTGGCTCCATCACTTGGTCCGAGTAAGCCATGGCAGAACCAGAACCCAACATCGCCATCATAATACCCGCTGATGATAGAGCGGCAGTTAACTTTTTCATAAATTACCTCAATGATATAAATAGAATAGTCATAGATAAGAAAAATATGGACGTTAGCGGCGAACTATTTTTAGTTAGTCTAATCGTTCGCTCTTATTATCTTTGTCGTGATTTAAAATTTTTTTTAAAACTTTCATTCACGAGCCCTTATCTATACACATATTCTAATTAAAATTTTTGTTTGCGCTGTTATAACTATTAGTATGCTTGTTGTCTGAGCGTAAGACATTGTTGCGCGCGATGTATGCGCCTTAATTCATAGGCAAAAAAAAGACCCTGCTCATTCCTCTATAAAGGATGGCAAGGTCTTTTCAAATAACTGACTTCTCAGTGGAACAAATATCACACTGCTACAAGGAAGATGAGCGCAAATTGCACCTGTCGTACATTAAGCGAGTCTGACACCGTAGCAGGTCGTTATTCGGTCAACGACTTAAGAAGGATGCACCATATCAGCAGGGGTTACCCACTCATCAAACTGCGCTTCAGTTAATAGTTCTAGCTCAACGGCAACTTGCTTCAAAGTTTTGTTTTCTTTATAAGCAGTCTTGGCGATTTTTGCTGCGTTTTCATAACCGACATGACGGTTCAAAGCAGTCACTAGCATTAATGAATTATGCAAGAAGTCATCGATTTTGTCTTTGACTGGCTCAATACCAACCGCACAATTTTCATTAAAGCTATTGCACGCATCACCCAATAGCTTGATAGATTGCAACAAGTTAAAGGCAATCACTGGCTTATAAACGTTAAGCTCAAAGTTACCTGACGCACCTGCCATGCTGATGGTGACGTCGTTACCCATCACTTGCGCGACGACCATGGTCATTGCTTCTGACTGGGTTGGGTTTACTTTACCCGGCATGATAGATGAGCCTGGCTCATTTTCAGGAATCGTCAACTCGCCTAGACCACAGCGAGGACCTGATGCTAACCAACGGACGTCGTTAGCGATTTTATTTAAGCTGCCAGCTAGCGTTTTGAGTGCGCCAGAAGCAAATACTTCAGCATCACGAGCGGCTAGCGCTTCAAATTTATTTGGTGAAGTGACAAACGGTAAGCCTGTTAATTCAGCCAATTGCTCAGCCGCTTTTACCGCATAATCAGGATGGGCGTTTAGACCTGTACCAACCGCTGTGCCGCCTAGTGGCAATTCATATAGACCTTGTAGCGCGTTATCGATACGAGTTAATGAATGGTCAAGCTGGCTGACATAACCGCTAAATTCTTGACCTAGGGTCAAAGGCGTCGCGTCTTGCAAATGGGTACGACCAATTTTAACGATACTATCGAATTCTTTGGCTTTAGCATCTAACGTATCGCGCAATGCTTTTACCGCTGGGATAAGCAGGCTATTGATCTGACGAGCAGCAGCAACACGAATCGCGGTTGGGAAGCTGTCGTTGGTAGACTGTGCATGGTTAACATGGTCATTCGGGTGAATCGGCGTATAGCTGCCGCGCTCATTGCCAGCGATTTCGTTAGCACGGTTGGCCAATACTTCGTTCATGTTCATATTTGATTGGGTGCCAGAACCCGTCTGCCATACAACTAACGGGAACTGATCCGTTAGACCGCCGTTGATAACTTCATCAGCAGCTTGGACGATTAAATCGCGCTTATCGCCTTCGATACGCTCAAGGCTCGCATTGGTAATCGCAGCGGCTTTTTTCACTAATGCCATTGCTTCAATCATCGGGCGTGGCAAGGTCTCGCCACCGATTTTAAAGTTCTCGCGACTACGCTGAGTTTGCGCACCCCAATAAGCGTCAGCTGGGACTTCCACGTTGCCCATGGTATCTTTTTCGGTACGAGTTGCCTGATTCTGTGTCGACATAACTACCCTCTTTGATGGTTTGTTGTATAGCTGCTTTGAAAAAAGTGCAACACACGCTGCACATAAAGGAAAATACGATGTAAAGTGGCGTTATGATAGCATGACTTATCACAAATTTCTCCAAGTCCGTGAGGCTAACTGATGTCTAAAAACACCAGCCAACAACATTCTGCTACTGCATTATCTGATTCTTTATCTCAGTTATCGGCTGATGACGCTCGCTCTAAAAAGGAGGTTAAAGTCGCTGATAGCTTGACTAATCCACCCAGACGACAATTTACCCGCCAGCGTCGGCAATTAACGGCTGGCGAGCGCAGACAATATGCGCGCATGGTAAGTTTGCATTTAATCAAGTTGCAACAGCGCTTACTACCACGTGCGCGTATTGGCTTATATTATGATGGCTTTGGTGAGCTGCCCACTCAGCCACTGTTGAACTGGTGTCGACGCTTAGGCTATTTATCTTATCTGCCGGTGGTTGGCTCGTTCGGTCGCGATGATAAGGGTAATGTGGATAAACGGCTGCGCTTTGTACCTATTTATCATAAAAAACTATTGAATGTACCGTCACGCATTCATAGCTTAGGTATGAAGCAAAATCACCACCGCAGGTTACTTTGGGCGCGTGAGTTAGATGTGATTATCTGTCCGCTCGTGGCGATTGATAAAAATGGCAATCGTATGGGGATGGGTGGCGGTTTTTATGATACAACGCTTGGTGAAAGCTATCGAGCGGGGTTAAAAAAACCATTGAAAATTGGTTGGTGCTATGATTTTCAAGTGGTTGAGCAATTAGAACGTCAACCATGGGATGTACCATTAGATGGCATAATTACGCCAAGTGGCTTGAGGTGGTTTAAACGAAATCAGATTACAAGCCGCCATGACAAAGCATCTAGCGCTGATAGTGTTGATACGTACTTACGAGCATTGGGAAATGATGACGCTAGAGAGAAGCTCTACTACAGTCAAGAACAAGCCTTTAGCTCCGACGAATTAGCAAAGGTGGTTAATAAGAAACGCTTAAATGAATTACTGGCTGACAGTGATGCTTTTTTGGCTAGTTTAACTGGTGAGATTGGGGATTTTGAAGATGACAATAAAGACCCATAAAGGGTTTGCAAAGGCAACAATGAGCTACTTTCGCTCAAAACCACTAAGGGTAGTTTTTACTATCTTGTGGATCATTTTCGTCGGTCTTATTATCACGTTAGGTTTTAGCACAGATCCCTATTTACTTCACGTTCAGAATATTCCTCCTCCGCACCCCTATCCTATAGAATTAGTCGTTATATTAATAATGGCGATGCTGTTTCACTTAAGCCTACTGGTAACTATGGATGTATATATGGATAGTCGCTGGAAGTTCTTCGCTATGCTGTTGACTAGCATTTTATTTTTATTTGGTTTCGGTATGATGGCGATGCATGCACCGCCGTCATTAGGTGGGATGATTTTTTGGACATTCCTGTCATCTTTACTATTTTTATTGCTTTGCTTTCGGCAGGTCTGTTTATTTTTTTTAAGGCGATTTTTTCGTAGAGAATCAGTTTAATAACAAGGTAATTGATATTTTAAAGCTGGGTTAAAAATCTAGCCTACACCAAACTCTACTTAACTTTGATAGCTTTACAACACCATCGCCGCAATCCAACCAAATACCAATAACGGAATATTGTAATGGATAAAGGTTGGTACCACACTGTCTTTGATATGGTCGTGCTGGCCATCAACGTTTAGACCAGAGGTTGGTCCAAGCGTCGAGTCTGACGCAGGCGAACCGGCATCACCAAGCGCGCCAGCTGTACCAATAATCGCCACGGTTGCTAAAGGTGAGAACCCTAAAGAGATACATAATGGTACATAAATCGCCGCCAAAATAGGAATAGTCGAGAATGACGAACCAATACCCATGGTCACAATCAAGCCAATGAGTAGCATAATAAATGCAGCCATCGCTTTATTACCTGCAAACAACGATGCCGCGCCATCAACCAACGGCTGAATCTGTTCGGTCGCTTTCATCACTTCGGCAAAGCCTTGGGCGGTAATCATAATAAAGCCAATCATCGCCATCAGCTTGATACCATCATTAAAGACCGTATCGGCGTCACGCCATTTGACCACGCCCGTTGCCATAAAGACGCCAAAACCAAACATTGAGCCGAGTAATAATGAATCGGTATAGAGCTGTACGACAAAGGCTGTGACGATAGCAATTAGCGCGACGATGGTTTTCATTTTACTTTGCGTTTGGGCATCGGCAGCTGTTTTGCTTAACGCGTCTTTTTCTACTACCGCATCGCGAGCCTCTTTATCAATGGCTAATTGGGCATACTGGCGCGGCTTACGATAGCTGATAAATACCGCCACTAGCAAACCAACGAGCATACCAAGTGCCGGAATCGCCATAGCTTTGGTGACCGAAATATTCGATACATCAATACCGGCTTCACCGACGTTTTTAAGCATGATTTGATTAAGATAAATATCGCCAAAGCCATAAGGGATAAACATATAAGTGGTCACCAGACCAAAAGTAATCAGACAGGCAATTAGGCGTCTATCGATTTGCATGCGATTAAAGGCAAGCAATAAAGGCGGTACAAGCAGAGGAATAAAGGCGATATGAATCGGGATTAAGTTTTGGCTAAAGCAGCTCATGGTGACGAGCCCTGCAAACAGCATGTATTTAATCATGCCGCCTGCACCTATACCTGCCCCGCCAGCATCAATGCGTTTAATCACCGCCCCTGCCAAAGACTGCGGTAAGCCCGAATGCGCAATCGCTACCGCGAAAGCGCCCAATAAGGCATAAGACAACGCGATTTGCGCGCCATTACGGATACCTTCTTGAAAGGCATTCAAGGTATCGGTCATACCAAGACCCGCAATCAGCCCACCTGCCAGCGCGCCGATTAATAAACTGAGTACCACGTGTACCCGCGCCAAAGACAGGCCTAGCATGATGACTACCGCTAGTAGCACCGCATTGATGGTCATATTCTCGCCCCTTACCCTATGTTTTTTGGTCCGCTATTGACTATTGGCACGCTATTATCACATTGCCGACCTATTTATTTCGCCCTAGCGTTTTAACTCACACGTTAACCCATATAGTTGCTATTTGAACGGAGCGGTTAAGACGCGCGTCATTTTACCTGATTTTAGCTATAAATCCCACGCGCAAAACTGAGCAGACAGGAGCGACCCTGCAAATAAAGACGCAATATTGTCATGATTGTCATGACGGCTCGTCATATAGCCTTGCAATTTCATTTAGCAACACCATTTATCTAAACATGAACCACTAACTTGACTTTACAAGTCTGGTGAACGAGGAAGAATATATGAGTGAACATAAAATTGCCCAAGACAATATCGACATCGATGTCGACGTTTCATCTAACGTTGCTGATGATAAGGCGCTAAATACTTCATCTGACGATACCTTAGAAAACGTCTCGGCGTCTGAAACTATTCAAGACAGCGCTGAAGACATCGAAGCTGAAAACGTTAAGGCAAAAGATGGCGAAGAGAGTTATCTGCCGCTACTAGCATTGCGTGATGTGGTTGTTTATCCGCATATGCAAATTGCCTTATTTGTCGGCCGTGCGCCGTCGGTAAAAGCCGTGGAATTGGCACAAGCTGAGTATGGCAATAAAGTATTGGTCGTGGCGCAAAAAGACTCGCTAACCGAAGATATTGATCAAGATAACTTGTATCAGTACGGAACGGTGTGCCGCATCGTCAGCACTATGCCGCATGATAGCGATGAAAATTGCATCAAAGTATTGATCGAAGGTCAATACCGTGCGCGCGTTGATAATATTGAAAATCACGACGAGCTATTGATGGCAAGCTTTACGCGTGCTGATCTCGATATCAGCATGAGTGAGAGCCAACAAAAAAACACCATTCAAGCCTTAACGACGTTATTTGAAGGCTATGCCGATGCTCGTCTGCGTAATGCTCGTGAGCTAACTCGCGTGGCGAAACGCATCGATGATTTGCTTGAGCTGGTATATTTTATCTCAACCCGCGTGTCGATGGATTTGGATATTAAGCAGTCGTTCTTAGAAGAAGACGATATCAAAACCCACATCAATACCTTGACCGAATATCTCGTTAAACAAAGCGCTGAGCAAAATATCGAGCAAGATATCCAAGATGCCGTTCGTCAGCAAATGGAAGACAATCAGCGCGAATACTTCTTAAACGAGAAGATGAAAGCCATCAAAAACGAGCTGTCAGATATGAATGACGGCGCGTTCGATGAAGATGATGTGGCTGAGCTTGAGCAGCGTTTAGAAGATGCTGACTTGCCAGAAGATGTGCGCAAAAAAGCCGAGCAAGAGCTGAAAAAACTTAAAATGATGCCGCCTGCATCGAGTGAATCATCAGTGGTGCGCAACTATATTGAATGGATTTTGGATACGCCGTGGAATGCGACGACCAAAGTGTCTATCAATTTAGATAAAGCGAAAACTGTCTTAGACGAAGACCATTATGGCTTGCAAGATGTGAAAGACCGCATCTTAGAATACCTTGCCGTACAATCGCGGGTGAAAAAACTGCGCGGTCCGATTCTTTGTTTAGTCGGTCCTCCGGGTGTCGGTAAGACCTCATTGGGTGAGTCAATTGCGCGCGCAACGGGTCGTAAGTTTGTACGTATGGCACTTGGTGGCGTCCGCGATGAAGCGGAAATCCGTGGTCATCGCCGTACTTATATCGGTGCGATGCCAGGTAAAATCGTTCAATCACTGGCGAAAGTCGAAGTTAAAAACCCGCTATTCTTATTAGACGAAATCGATAAAATGGCGCAAGACTTCCGCGGCGATCCAGCGTCAGCATTGCTTGAAGTATTAGACCCTTCACAGAACGATACCTTTAACGACCATTATTTAGATATGGACTTAGATTTATCGCAAGTGATGTTTATCTGTACCGCTAACAGCATGGATATTCCACCTGCCCTGCTTGACCGTATGGAAGTCATTCGTCTGCCGGGTTATACGGAAGAAGAAAAGGTCAATATCGCGCAGAAATACCTTGTACCAAAAGCGATTAAAAATAATGGCCTGAAAGAAGGTGAAATTGAAATCGTTGAAGCGGCATTGCACAGCATCGTGCGTAGCTATACGCGTGAAGCAGGTGTGCGTAACCTTGAGCGTGAAGTCAATAAAATCTGCCGTAAAGTGGTTCGCGGTTCGGTTGAAACCCATGGTGCACGTGCTCCGAAAAAAGCCGAACGTGAGCTGGTAGTAGTCGATGACAAAAACATCGATGACTATTTAGGTGTGCATCAGTACGACTACGGTCTAGCAGAAGAAGAGCCTGAGATTGGTCGCGTGACTGGGCTTGCTTGGACACAAGTCGGTGGCGAGCTATTAACCATCGAAGCGGTGGCGATGAAAGGTAAAGGCGAGCTGAGCTTTACAGGGTCACTCGGCGATGTAATGAAAGAGTCGATTCGTGCTGCCATGAGCGTAGTACGTGCCCGCGGTGACAGCTTAGGGATTGATTACGAGACCTTTAAAACTACTGACGTCCACGTGCATATGCCAGAAGGCGCGACCCCGAAAGACGGTCCATCGGCTGGTGGTGCGCTCACGACAGCGCTGGTCTCTGCCTTGACGGGCATTGCCATTCGTCCAGATATTGCGATGACAGGCGAGATTACCTTGCGCGGTAAAATCCTACGTATCGGTGGTCTCAAAGAGAAGCTGCTAGCTGCGCATCGCGGTGGCATCAAGCACGTCTTGATTCCAGCGACCAACGAGCGTGACTTGGCCGATATCCCTGATAATGTCAAAGAAGGATTGACCATCCAGCCAGTAGCGACGATTGATGAGATATTAAAAGTAGCATTGGTCAGTATGCCAGTGCCGCTGAAACCTGCCAAAGTGACGGTTGATAAAACCTCAGGCAAAGCGCTGCATAACTAATCTGATTAGTTACTAATCCAGTCTTACAAATTAAAGAGCCGCTCATCGTCATGATGGGCGGCTCTTTTTTGGCAATAATAAAAAACAATCTCTCTAAAACTCTGTGCTATATTTTAAACAAATGTTTATTTTGTAATAGCCATAATGTTAAACCATCTGATTTCAAACCGCTTAATTCTATCCTTATTGCTCGCTATCTCTTTTCCGGCAGCGCTAATAGGTTGTCAGTCTAATATTGCAAAAGATAATTCTACACCTGCTAACTCAATGGTGACTGGCTTTAGCACTTCTGCTCCCATACTATCTGAGCAAGTGATAAATGTTGAAAGTGTCAATCGCTTTGATTGGAAGCTGGTGCGCCGGATAGACAATCAAGGTATTGTTAATGATGTCGATACCGTGCCGCCGTTAATGCTTGATGTACGTCCGAGCAATTTAGTGTTTAAATATGACTGCCAGCGCTACCGCTTAAACCATGATGGTTATCAAGATTACACTTACAGCTCATACGGCGTAACTACCATTACGCAGCCTTCTTGCTTAATAACTGATAAACAAGCAGCTAGCAATATCCTTCACTATTTAGAACAATTATTTCCTGAATATGGCAGAGGACGTTTTAACCTTAGAATCACTTCACCATCTACACAAACAAAATCAAAACCGTTTTCATTTTTGAATAAACTTACTCCAAAAAAACCAACGTCTTATGAGCTGATCTTAAATGTTCAGGACAAGCAGCTCATATTTGAAGGTACACTTAAGACCTTACGACCAGTAACGGGACTACCCATTACTTATGAGTTTCTAAAAGAATATCAATGGCGACTAGTAAGCGCGGTCGATAGCAATAAAAACACCATCATTGAGCTTAGTCGTCCAGATTTTCCAGTGACTGCCTACTTTGCTTACCCACTATATAACGATGAGCATCACGTTGGCTTTAGCTCTGATTGTAATGGTGTTGGTGGTTCTTACATTTTGACGCCTGACAATAAATTGTTGATTGGTTCAAGCCCGCAAACTATGATGGGATGTAGTCCTAAACGTGAAGCTGCTGAAGATAAAATTCGTGAGCTTGAACAGTTAAGCAAAAGCCAATTAATCTTACAAAGATTAGCAAATACGAATCTCGACTCCTCAAGCTTACCCTATTATCTACTGACGCAAAAACTCGAAACAGGTGAAACCCTCATTTGGAAAAACGAAGTAAAGAAAACACCTTAGCCTCTATTCATTTTCATATTTTTTAGGTGGTGTTCTAAAAAGTATGCTGGCTATAAAAGTCAATAAAAAATCTATGCTAAGTTTACTGATTCTATAGGGCTTTCAAGGCTTTAAAAATTGTTCAAATTTTAATCAGCATACTTTTTGACACACCACCATTTTTTAAAAAGGATTTTACAATGCTGCTGCCAACTATAAAGCGCTCATTAACTATTATCAGCTTGTCTGTAGCAGTGGGATTAATGGGTTGCCAGTCTGCGCCATTGAATAGTACCCAGCAGACCACTATCGTCAACACACCTATTACTAAAGATAAATCTAACTTTACTGACCAGATAGTAATTAAAGAATCACAAGTAATGCAATGGGTAGCTCATTATGACTGGCAATTGGCGCAAGTAATTCATCAAAACGGTAACATAGCCGATATCGAAAATTTTGCACCGATTACCTTAGCAATAGAACCCAGTTCAATAAGTCTGCATCAAGGCTGTGAGCATTATAGAATGGATTTTCATGCGCTGTCCGCGCCGCCTTATCCCTATTATTCTCATCTTACTAAAGTACCCACAACTTGTCATGACGACAATAATACTGATACTGCAATTAAAGAGGATAATAGTATTCAATCGTTATTTGTTAAGTACGCACCTGTTAGGCTTAATTTTGAGTTATTGCCAACTTCACATTTAGCATCACAATCAGCGCCAGTCGCTATACAAGCTGCCCCTAAACGTTTGGCACTTAATATCGAAAATGGTAATCGCTTAATTTTTATAGGTTCAACTAAAGCATTGGCAACTCCCGCTGGATTGCCCATTACTAACGAGTTATTAGAGCAGTATCATTGGACGCTGGTGAGTGCCGTCAGTAATACTTATGATGCAAAAGGGGAATTAACTAGAAAACCTTTGGGCAATTTTTATCACCCAGATCATCCTATTTCAGCGAGCTTTGAAAGTTGGCCTAACAATCAGTACGCATCCTTTAGCTCAGGCTGTAACGGCGCGCGCGCGCCTTATTTTTTACTCAATGATAATACTTTCAAAGTCGGCACTATTATTAGTACTGTAATGGGCTGCGGTGAGACAGGCAATAGAATCGAGTCCGCTTTGTTTGATTTGATGCGTGATAGCAGCAGTCAGCTAACATTAAGCTTACAACCCTCACAGCCAACATCGCCAACAGCAGATAATCAGACCGATATGCCTCGTTATAATTTATTGCAAACGATGGCAACAGGCGAAACCTTAGTTTGGCAAAACGAAGTAAAGAAAACGCTGTAAACCTTTTTCAAACGCATACGTTATTTACATTTATTAACCGATTGTTGCGCATTTAATGAATAGTTATATTTAAACCTTGGCTATACTGATTGCGACATTAAGCAATGTTTGAGTATTTTAATAAAACAATAGACATTCATCACAACAAATAAATATAAATGGAGATAATAATGAATAAGACGATGCTTGCAAGTGCCCTGTTATGTGGTTCAGCTCTAGCGATGACAGGTTGCCAAACCGTCAAAGGTCAAATGCAAACGGGCAATCCACTTAACCAACCTGCGTTAAAATCTACGATCAATGCAGTCGCTGGTAATAAAAATGAAGTGGGTCAAGTATTCCTACGCCCAGTAGATGGCGGTGTCCAAGTTTATGGTAAGCTCATGAACCTGCAGCCTGGTAAAACTGTGGCATTGCACATTCATGAAACGGGTAGCTGCGGCGATATGGGTAAAGCGGCTGGTGGTCACTTTAATCCAGATAAAAAACCGCATTCTCATCCTGATGATATGAATGGTCATGCGGGCGACTTGCCGAACTTAACCGCCGATGCGAATGGCGTTGCTACTATCAACTATGTGAATAAGAAAATCTCTGCCGCTGATGCAGGTAAATACAGTGTTAACCGTCTAGCCTTTATCGTCCATAGCGGTGCTGATGATTATAAGAGCCAGCCTGCTGGTAACGCAGGCGATCGCGTTGCTTGCGGTATCATCGAAAAGAACTGATAGCCCAAAAGTTAATAGCAAAAAACCTCTTAGATTATCTAAGAGGTTTTTTATGGTTTAAAGATAAGGTGATTAAAGAGGTTTACTCTTCTACCCACTCGCCATTACGCCAGTACACGCCCCAACGGGTGGCTTTGCCGTTTTTCTCAGAGCCAATATACTGCTCTTTTTTCTTCCGTGACCAACGTAGAATGGTTGGATTGCCATCTGGATCCTCATCTGGACCTGCAAACAGATACTGGAATTTATCTTCCATTTTATCTTTGATTTCGCGTAACTCAGCCAGCTTTGGTGGACGGGTTTCGCGTACTTTTGGGAATTTAGACGCAGCTAAGAACATCCCAGCCGCCCCTTCACGCAAGATAAAGTAATCATCATGTTTGGTCGATTTTAGCTCCGGCAGATGGATAGGCTCCATACGCGGCGGTGCCGCTTCACCAGTTTTAAGCACTTTACGCGTGTTATCACATTTCTGACAAGCAAAGTATGGCCCAAAACGTCCGGTTTTTAGTTCCATCTGTCCATCGCATTTATCACAGTCGATGGTTGGCGCATCTGAACCCGGTACTTCAAACTTACCTTCTTCTAGGATATAGCCGTCGCAATCAGGATTATTACCACAGATGTGCAGCTTTAGACCACCATCGACGATATAGCCATTCATCGCCGTTCCGCATTTCGGACAGCGTTTTTTCTCCATCAAATCTTTAACTTCGGCTGCTTCATCATCGCTGTCGCCATCATCAAGATTGGCAAACGCTTCGACTGGCATCAAGTTCTTGGTACCTTTGCAGCGCTCTTTTGGCGGTAAATTATAGCCAGTACAGCCTAAGAATACACCCGTTGAGCCGGTACGTAGTTGCATCGGACGATCGCAAATATCGCAATGGACGTCTGGCACATCGGTTGGATCATTCGGACGCATACCATCTTTTTCTTTGGCACGATCTAGAGTCTTTTTAAAGTCGCCATAAAAGTTATCGAGGACATCTTTCCAGTCGGTATCACCTTCAGCAACATGGTCAAGCTTGTCTTCTAGCGCAGCGGTAAAGGTATAATCCATCAAATCTGGGAAACTGGCGGTCAATCTGTCGGTGACGATATCGCCCATTTTTTCAGCAAATAAACGTTTGTTTTCAAGCTTCACGTAACCGCGATCTTGAATGGTTGAGATGATAGACGCATAAGTCGAAGGTCGACCGATGCCTTTTTTCTCAAGCTCTTTGACAAGGCTTGCCTCTGTGTAACGCGGTGGCGGCTTGGTAAAGTGTTGACTCGGATCGAGCTTATCGAGCGTTAACTTATCACCTTGTTTGACATCAGGTAATAAAGTATCGTCAGTCTTCGCTGGTGGCATGACTTTAGTAAAGCCATCAAACACTAGGGTGCGACCGCGTGCTTTTAGCTCGACATCGCCGGCAGCGACAAATAGATTCACGGATAAGTATTTCGCAGGCGTCATCTGACAAGCGACAAACTGACGCCAAATCAGCTCATATAGACGAATGGCATCACGCTCAACGCCTTTTAACTGCGTCGATTTCATATTGACGTTAGACGGACGAATCGCCTCATGCGCCTCTTGTGCGCCTTGCTTATTGCCATAGAAGTTTGGCTTTTCTGGCACGTATTTGTTGCCATAACTGTCTTCGATATAGCCACGTACGGCGGCTAATGCATCACCAGACAAGAAAGTCGAATCGGTACGCATATAAGTAATATGACCAGCTTCGTATAAACGCTGCGCCAAAATCATGGTTTTCTTAACTGAAAAGCCCAAGCGCGTACTGGCAGCTTGCTGCAATGTCGAGGTGATAAACGGCGCACTCGGACGCGACTGCGTTGGCTTCTCTTCGCGCTCTTTCACGATAAAGTCGTTTGAATTAAGAACTTCTAGGACTTTATCGGTCTGCTCTTTATTAACAAGCTTTAGCGTTTTGCCGTCTTGCTTGGTTGCCTCTAGACGAATCGCAATGTGCTCAGCGTCTGCCGCTTTCTTGGCTTTACTATCAGCAACATGAGTATCGGCGTGAATCTGCCAGTATTCTTCTGGAATAAAGGCGCGAATCTCATGCTCACGCTCGACGACCAAACGCATGGCGACCGACTGCACGCGACCAGCTGACAGACCGCGAGCGACTTTTTGCCAAAGTAGCGGCGATACCATAAAACCAACGACGCGGTCTAAAAAGCGCCGCGCTTGCTGCGCGTTCACGCGGTCAATATCGAGCTTTGAGGGCTGTTTAAAGGCATTTTGAATGGCGGATTTGGTAATCTCATTAAAGACCACGCGCTCATATTTACTGTCTGCGCCGCCGATGACTTCTTTGAGATGCCAAGCAATCGCTTCCCCTTCTCTATCCATATCCGTCGCCAGATAGATTTTGTCAGCGTCTTTGGCTAAGGCTTTAAGCTCTTTAATAACCTTGGTTTTATTGGGCAATACCTCATAGACAGCCGCCCAGTCATGTTCTGGGTCGACGCCCATGCGCCGTACCAATGCCTGCTGGGTTTTTTCTTCTTTGCTCAGGCTATCATCTTTTTTACTCGCGGCTGGCTTTTTCGCGCTTTTGCTCGCGCCCACTGGCAAATCACGGACATGACCGATACTTGAGCGCACGATAAAGTCGTCGCCTAAGTATTTGTTAATGGTTTTTGCCTTGGCGGGTGATTCAACAATCACCAAAGACTTGCCTTTGGGTTGGTCTTTTGCCGTGGCTGGGCTTTTTTTGGTTGCGGTTTTTGCCATAAGTGACGACACCATAATAAGTAAATTAAAATAAGGATAAACTCGGCAGCTGGCAATTTATAATAGTTAGTTATAATGGCTCAGCGAATTATTGTAGTAATGGCGGCCGATAAAAACGGTTATAAAACAAACAATAACCATAACGCATAGATACAGTTATAAAGACGTTACACTGCAAAGCGTTAAGCTGTCAACTTAAAATGACTGAGAGTTTGCCAAAAGGACTTGCATATTGCCTCTTTATGGAGACGAAAAAATTTTTTACTAGCACCGTGCGTTTTTTATGCCGACTTTTGCATCTGTAATGCCCATTTCTCAAGGTTCTCTCTCATGATTAATAAGTCGCTTTCAATCGTTTGCTGCTGATAAGCAGGATTGGTCGCCGGACGCACATAAGCAATATCTTCCCAATAAATAACAATGCTATTCGACTTCACCAATAACGCTTTCACAAATGGCTCGATGCTGGCTGGCAGCGCTAAAGGTTCTTTATCCAAGCTAAAATTGGCTTGTACGGGTAAGCTTTTATTGTCGCTGCTATTGTTATCACTACTGCTGGCGTTACTTGCCGGACGCCATTGTCCATCTAACACCTGATAGCGAGTTAATGGCAGCTTGACATTATCGAGCACCAAACCATATTGCCCAATCATGCCGCGACCATACTCATTGTCACGGCCTTTTACCCAATCAGGGCAAGTAACTAACTTGGGATTGAGCTGCAAACGGCGCGCCGTCATACGCAGCTTATCCAAACGCTGGTCGATACCGCTAGGTTTGAGCGCCATCATACTCCCTAATACAAATAGTACAATGGCGATCGCAATCCACATTCCCATAACAGTCTGACCTTTTAACAAAATTAATGGTGTGCTAGTGATTAAAACGTGCTGAATAATCTATCAGCGTGGCTCTTTATATAACAGCTTAAATATAAACGGCGACTATCTAGTCGCTTATAATGAGCGTAAACCTTTAAAAAACAAACGCTCGTAAATACTATCTTCTATAAAGGGCTAGTTGCTAGGCACACCTGACATTTACCAACGCCTTGCTATTTATAGTGGCATATCAAATACTTAGTACATAAAACCACTGATTCGATAACAAGATGCAAAAAGTTGGTCGCCTAAAAAGGTGCTATGATAAACCATAATTTTAAACGTGCGCAGGTTTATTATGAATTATCTTATTAAACAAAACTCATCGACTGCTGCATCAGTAAATAAAATTGTCACCAAACTTATGGGTAAATCTGGGCTGACCATCTCGCTAGTAGGCGTAGCTTTACTGACTTTATCGGGCTGCGCGACCACCCAAAGTCTGACGCCCGAGCAATGCCAAAATAGCAATTGGCAAGAAGTCGGCTATGTCGATGGACTTCTCGGGCGCTCGGGGGCTTACTTTGGCAATTATACCAATCAATGCGCAAGTGTCGTTGGCGCAACGCCAAACCGCGTATTGTGGGAGCAAGGTCGCCAGCAAGGTCTAAAAAACTACTGTACCGAGCTCAATGCTTATAAACTTGGCCGCGAAGGTTATGATTGGCAGCCTGTCTGTCCACTCGAAGGCATCGAAAAACTTGAGGAAGCCTACGCACAAGGACGCTACTATTATATGCGTCAGCGCGACCTTGATTATCTGCGCTCGCCGTATCCATTCGGTTATGGACCTGGACGCTTTGGCTATGGTTATCGCCCGTTTGGTTATGCTTGGTAATTACTATGATTAATGCCCGCTATATAGTCAAAATATCCTGAAAACGCGACGGTATTGCTGATATCAATTTTTTGTAGCCTCTGTCTGCGTAGGCATAGCAAACAAGAAAAATTGATATCAGCAGCGCGTGATGTATCGATATTACTTTTCACTCACTATATGACCCACCGAATGCCATACAATCTACTAAATTGAAGGGTTGCTAAAAAAAGATAACCTCGCAAGGTTGCCCAAGCGAGGCGGGAGAGAAAGTTTATTATTTTAATTATTCTTGTTATTGTCGTGGTTATTTTCTTATTACTAAGCTTACTTATTTATCTTGCTAGCTTATTGTTTTAAAAACTATTTTTACTGCTCAACTGTATTAATCAGTCGTTTAAACCTTACTCGTTAACAAAAGCCACCTTCGTTAATCCTGCTTGACTGGCTGCCGCTAATACTTGCGCCACGGTATCATACCTACTTTCTTTATCGGCACGCAGCTGGATAGAAGGATCCTTGCCATTCGCCGACTGTTCTTGCAGACGCACTTCTAATGCTTCTATACTGATAGGCTTGTCATCCCAAAACAAACCTGCATCTTTATCGATGCTAATTTGAATCGCCTCGGGCGGTGTTTCATTGACCTCGGCACTGGTTTTCGGTAAATCCAATGGCACCGTTGGATTCAGTACGGTCGCTGTCAATAAAAAGATAATCATCAATACCAGCATGATATCGATAAGCGGAATAAGATTCATCTCATTCATGCTTTGACTGTCATCGTCACCCAATTGAAATGCCATAATTGTTCTCAATACCGTTAATTGTCGTCTTTGCTGCTCGTGCTTTTTTGGCTTATTATCTCTACTGAACCATCACTACAACTGCGATGGTGCGGATTTATGATAATGCTCAGCTTGTTTATCTGCATTTGACTGCTTCGTTAACTGCGTTACTTGATTAGTAGTATCACGTTGGACTGCTGGCTTTTGAATTGGCGCTTGTTGCACTGCAGCAAGCTCGCTAGATTGTGCCAATAAATCATGCGCTCTATCATTGGCGTGATACATGACGCGGCGATTGATACGTATCGCAAGGTTATAAAACACCACCGCCGGAATCGCAACAGCAATCCCTAAACCAGTCATAATAAGAGCCTCACCGACAGGTCCTGCGACTTGTCCTAATCCTGCTTGACCACTGACACCGATATTATGCAGCGCATGGAAAATACCCCAGACCGTGCCAAACAGACCGATAAACGGCGCGATTGCTGCTGTCGTACCAAGTATCGGCAAACCGCGCTCACTGGCAAAACGATAGCGACCGATGTGCTTGAGTAACGTCTGCTCAATCACCAAACGTCGAGACGCGGCATCGCTTTCAACCAAACTGACCTGCTTACTATGAATCTGCGCACTCAAATCATCGGCGACGCTAGCTGCCAGTTTGCGACTTTGCAATATGCGAATGATACCCGTCACCCAAGAGGCAATAGATAAAACAAGAAGCAAAAAGAATAAGGTTCTGGTCACCATATCGCTATATTGCCAGTAGGTTGTAAAGTCCATATCAGACTCCTTAATGTGGGATGTCGTTACTTGTCATTTTATGATTGTTAGCAGTACGAGTTTTGATATCTATTTTCGTACCTCCTTGCTATATTTCGCTGTGTTTCACTATATTTTGTATGTGTCGGTTGTTTTATATCTGCTTGTATAAATGCGCTTTTCTACACCCAGTCTTTTATATTTAAGGAACCGCATAGGCAATTGGCAGGGTGACATTACCGACCACTGGCGCGCCGTTTTTGGTAAAGGGCTTGAATTTACCTGAACGCACTTGGCGCTGTGCTTCTTTATCTAACAGCGGATTTCCTGACGATTGGGCCACACGTACGCTATCGATACCACCTTGTTTATTGACTCTTAATACCAACACCACGTTGAGCGTATCTCCCGAACGGGCGCGGCGAGCGGCGCGGTCTGGGAAGCTAAAGTTTGGCGCCGATGCCCAGTTCGCAGCACTGGCGGTAAAATTGACAGGCTCATTACTTGCCGCAGCCGCAGCTTTGGCTGCAGCCTCTGCTTTTGCTCGAGCAGCGGCTTCTGCTTCTCTTTCAGCCTTTGCCTGCGCTGCTTTTTGCGCCGCCTCTCTAGCGGCATTGGCGTCTGCCTGCGCTTGAGCGTCACGAGCCGCTTGCGCCTGCGCTTCTTGCAGCGCTTTTGCTTGCGCTTGTCTTTCCGCTTGTTGCGCTGCCTTTTCTGCCTGCGCAGCTATTATACGGCGCTGTTCGTCAGCGACTGACTTATCAATAACTGGTGGCTTGTCTTCTATTTTTTTCTTTACAGGTAGTTCTTTTATAGGCGGCGTCTGTACAGGTTTTTCTTTCTGAACGATTGGTTCTTCTTCTCTTACTACTGGATCTACTGGCGTAACCGCTTTCATTTTTTGTTGCGTTTTTGGTTCAGGCTTGGGTTCGGGTTTAGGCGTTGGTATAGATTCAGCTTTACTTTGCGGCACTTCCTCTACCTCAGTAACCACGTTTTCGATGGGTTGAGTAGGTAATGTGACCATTTGGATTTCAAGCGGCGGCGTCTCTTTAATGGGCTCATCTTTAAGCATAGGCGCTTTGATGATCACCAAAGCGATTGCGGTAAGCAGGTGTAGCCCGACCACTAAAATAATAGCGATAAGTATCAATCTAAGTGGTGGCGCCTCTAAATCCGTTGAACTCATAACACCCTAACATTTAACCGTTATAGAATAGCGTAGATAATAATGCAAACGATAACTATTATCAATAGTAAATTATTAATCTCTCCATTTTTTTACTGCCTATCTTAAGCAAAGTTCTTGAGCAAAGTTGTTTAAAACTAAAAATTTAATGAATGAAAAGTCAGTTAATAAAAACCATTATCGTTAATATTGATAATAAGTCTCAATTACTTTATCATGGCAATTGTTTTTATAGTGAAAATAGCAAATGATCGTAAAACTTTAATTATAAAGCCGCTATTTTTTATCATTATTCTGCTGTTTTTTTAGCATTCTTATAACAATACCAACCAAACCTTTGATATACCGAGTTATTTATGACTACTACTTTATGTTCTAATCGTACCGCAAGCCTCCTTGTTAAACGTCCATTATTGACCGCCATGATGACCGCGTTCATTGCTAGTGTTGGCTTAGCAGGTTGTAGTTCGCCTGATTCAAGTGATAATGAGATAACAGAAACCAAAGCTGAAAACCAAACGGCTGATGCGGCCTCGAATGTAGCTGAAAATGACAACGTTTCTGTTGCGACCATCGCAGTTGATACGGTAAAAGGTAAAGTCGATTTGGCCATGAATCCATCACCATTGGTCGTTTATGATATGACCTTGATGCAAGATTTGGCGGCGCTTGACGTAGCGGTTGACGGTATGCCAAGTGGGCTACATTTAGATAACTTACAGTCAAAAGTACATCCTGATCCTAAAGAAGTCGGCACGGTATTTGAGCCTGATCTTGAAGCGTTGAACGCCATGCAGCCGCAAGCAATTTTGATCGGCTCGCGTATGGCAGAAAAATACAATGAGCTATCGAGTATCGCACCCACGCTGGATATGAGCATTGATACGGCAAATATCTATGAGTCAAGCAAGCAGCGCTTACACGATTTGGGTGCGTTATTTGGCAAAAGCGATCAAGCAGTGAAATTGCAAGGCAATATTGACACGCTGATTGACGAGACCAAAGCCTTAACCAAAGAAAATAAAGGCAAAGGCTTGGTGGTTATGGTCAATGGCAATAAGCTGTCAGCCTATGGTGATAAGTCGCGTTATGGTTTTATTCACAGCGTATTAGATATTCCAATGGCAGATGATAAAATCACTGATGCGCGTCACGGTCAGCCTATCTCATTTGAATACATACAAAAGACCAATCCAGATTGGTTGTTCGTCGTCGATCGTAGCGCTGCAATCGGTGAAGATGGTGCGGGTGCCAAAGCCGTATTGGACAACCCACTGGTGGCGCAAACCACTGCGTGGGATAAAGCCCAGGTAGTGTATCTAAGCCCAGACTCTTACTTAGCCTTTGGTGGTTATTATCAGTGGCTACAGGATTTAACGACGATTAAAAACGCCTTTACTAAGGCAAAATAAATTTTGACGCTACACAAAATACAAGTAGCAGCTGTTGCTTATGACAGTTGCTATCCATAAAATTTTTCACACTCTATTCGTAAGCCAGTAGCCGTTATGCCATTATTTTCACCTCGTGCTCAAGTCAGCGTTAAAACCAGCTCTACTCTGCCAGCTGCGCCATCAAGCTGGCAGCCGAGTGCAAGTAGTGGCAGCCGCTACGCCCGTGATAAACAGCGCCGCGCTGCGATACCGCCGTGGTTAATAAACACAGCCAGCCTCATTATTATGGGGCTTTTGGTGTTGTTAAGCTTATCCATTGGTGTAGCAGATTTTTCGTGGTCAGGTATTTTGCAAAGCCTTATCAGTCAAAGCGCCAACTCTGATAGTTCATTAATGTTAGTGAGCCGTATTCCGCGCACCGTTGCCATTATTTTGACGGGTATCGCGATGGCGGTGGCTGGGATGATTATTCAAGTGGTGCTGAAAAACCGCTTCGTGGAACCCTCGATGGTTGGGGCAACCCAAAGCGCCGCATTGGGATTACTGGTAGTCAGTTTATTGTTCCCAGCCAGCGCGCTACTGGTCAAAATGGGTGTCGCAACTATTGCGGCAGTCGCGGGCATGATGCTCTTTATGCTGCTGATACATCGCGTTCCGCCGACGGATTTTTTGATGATTCCACTGATCGGTATTGTCTTTGGTGGCATTATCGAGGCGATAACCACTTTTATCGCCTACCAAACGGAATCGCTACAGATGCTCAGCGTTTGGCAATTTGGCGACTTCTCTTCGGTATTAGCTGGACGTTACGAATTGCTTTGGTTGACGGGCGCACTATGCGTGCTGGCTTATATTATCGCCGATAAACTGACCATCGTCGGTTTAGGCGATAATATCGCGCTAAACTTGGGGATTAGTAAACGACAAGTGACGTGGCTTGGTGTTGGCATGGTGGCGATGATGAGCGCTGTCGTCGTCGTAACCGTTGGTATGATTCCCTTTATCGGTTTGGTCGTACCCAATATCGTTAGCCGCATTATGGGCGATAAACTACGTCGCAGCTTGCCCGCAGTCGCGCTCTTGGGCGCATCAGCCGTGCTACTTTGTGATATTATCGGGCGCTCCATTCGTTATCCTTTTGAAGTGCCTGTGGCGACAGTTTTTGGTGTGGTCGGCACGGTGATATTTTTATGGTTGTTATTACGTGCGCCTGCTGAGCAATAAGCCCTAGCGCAATCTTGTCGCTGCCTGATTGTTAACACTTTTCTTAATTTATTCGTCCTGTTGTCTGATTAGATAAGCTTGGCGTTGTTACTATTGAAGGTAGCATAGTAGGATTTATTCATGTTCTCATCGTCTAAGCATAACTTTATAAACGACAATTCTACCAAGACTGGCTCGGCAAAAAAGAGCGCTCTAGCAAATGCTACTTTAGACAATGACAGCCTTGAAGATACTTGTCGTCAAAACCTTTTAGCAAAACTTTGGACCTTTATCGCTGGTCATCCAAAATCCATTGCCGCGATTATTTTACTTATCTCGATGACGCTGTTTTTGACACTTAACGTCAACGGCTATTGGGACTTTGCCCTGCCATTACGGGGTAAAAAATTACTGGCGCTAATGGTCGTCGGTTATGCCATCGGCGTATCGACCCTGCTCTTTCAAACCTTGACCCACAATCCTATTTTGACACCCTCCTTATTGGGCTTTGACTCACTGTATGTGTTATTACAAAGCTTATTGGTGTTCTTTTTAGGCGCCATTAGTTTTACCAGCATCAACCCCATTACCAAATTTACCCTTGAAATCGTCCTCATGTTTGGCGCGTCGTTATTGTTGTTTCGACTGTTGTTTTCAAAAAGCAGTCAGGATTTAACGCGGCTGATACTGGTAGGCGTTATCTTTGGCGTGTTGTTTCGCAGCTTATCAGCGCTAGTTGCACGGCTCATTAACCCCGATGACTTCGTGGTAGTCCAATCGGCCAGTTACGCGCAGTTTAATACGGTCAATCCGCGGCTTTTGGGCATTAGCTTTGTTATTTGCGTCATCAGTGCGCTATTTATCTGGCGCTGGCGCTATCAATGCGATGTCTTGATGCTGGGCAAACCACAAGCAATTAACCTTGGTATCAACTATCAACGCCTCGCCTTTGGGCTATTAACGGTCATTGCGGTATTAGTCGCTACGGCAACCGCTTTGGTCGGTCCGGTAACTTTTTTTGGCTTACTGGTCTGCGCCTTGACCAATCGTATCGCGCGCCATATGTATCACAGTGAGCGTCTGATATTGGTCAGCTTGGTAGCGATGATTTGCTTGGTCCTCGGTCAAACTATATTTGAGCAAGTACTCGGCATGGCGGGTGTATTGTCAGTAGTGATTGAATTGGCAGGCGGCTTGGTATTTTTATTACTCATATTTATGACCTATCGCCGCTAATGATGACTTTTTAAAACGCAACGGTTAAATTTTTCTAAAAACAAGAACTGCTATGATTAAAATAAATAATGTTTCCCACCATATTGGCAGACAGCAAATCCTGCATGACATTAGCCTGTCTTTACCGCCCTCGCAAGTGATTGCCTTAATAGGACCAAATGGTGCAGGTAAATCGACGCTGTTTTCGGTGATGGCGCGCTTGCAACCGCTACAATCAGGGCAGGTCAGTTTCGTTATAGGGAATGAGAAGCATGACATTGTCAGCTGTCATGCACGAACGCTGTCTAAGACCGTAGCCATGCTTGGGCAAGACAACCAAGTACAAGGTCGGTTGCGTGTGCATGAGCTGCTGATGTTTGGGCGCTATCCTTATCATCAAGGACAACCAACGGCTGATGATCAGCAAAAAGTGCAGGAAATTATCGAACGCTTTGAGCTTGAGCCGTTAGCCGAGCGCTTTTTATCGACGCTCTCTGGGGGTCAACGTCAACGCGTGCTGATTGCGATGATTGTCTGCCAAGATACACCGTACCTACTCCTTGATGAACCGCTCAACAATCTAGATATGTACCATGCTGGCCGTCTGATGCGTGAGCTGCGCGAATTGAGTCATACTGAGCAAAAAACCGTGGTGATTGTCTTGCACGACATCAATCAAGCGGCGCAATTTGCCGATACGGTAGTGACGATGAAAGAGGGTCGCGTACTGGCAACCGGTGCGCCTGTTGATGTACTCACGCATGAAACCATGAAAGAGCTATACAAAGTCGATGTGACTGTCCTTAACCATCAAGGCCGACCCGTGATTGTCGATACGGTTTAAGTACGGGGTGTTTTATAACTGTTTTTTAATAGCTAGTTTTCCGTAATGGTTTGAAAATTTATTTTTAATGGTCAATTTTTGCTTTAATCGGCTTTGACGAGCTTTGACCCATAAATACACACCGGTAGCGGACAAAACTGCCACGGCCAACCCTATCATTGCTAAAAATATTTGATACAGTAAATGAGCGTTACCCTGTCCAATATGTCCCATATGTAAGGTTGAGCACCATTGGTCGATTTTATTACCAAATGCGCTTTGATAACCGAAATTAACCTTTTCAACTTTGCCAGTCGCCGCAGCCACTGTGATAGACGAGGCACCACCGTGAGTGCCGACATCTTTGTCGGTTTTAAAACGCATTTGCCATTGCCCCTCCTCTGTAAGCCTGCGGATACCCAATGTCTGCTGTACGGTTACGCCATTTTTTTGCGCAGCAATATGCGCTTGCTCAGTTAAATACGCAATACTATTCGCTTTATTAACAAAGGTATTACTACCCGTTTCAGTGCTCATTGGTGCAACGGCTGACATAGCCTGCTCGCTCGATTTATCTGTTGTCTTTGACTTGCCTTTTTCTTCTCTTTTACCCTCTCTACCTTCAAACCCAACCACTGCTTGCATCACGGGTTGATACACCGATTTTAAATTAAAACCGACACTCGACCACGCAATGACAAATAGCATCAGCCACAACCATAAACCAAAAGCGTGATGCAAATCATAATTGAGCTTAAAGGTATTGGTTTTGCGGCGGATTTTCCACGCCGGTAGCCAGCGCTTAATAAAAGACGCACGTTTTTTAGGCGTAGTTTTAGGTACAGTTTTCTGCAATGCTTTTTTACCGTTAATAGCTCTAGGAAAGGTCAAGTAAAAGCCAATAAAGCAGTTAATCGTCCAAATAAGGGCAATCAAACCTAGCAGCAGCTTACCAATATCGCCGAGCAATAAATCACGGTGCAACCAAAACACCTTCCACATGGTATTACGCCATGCCCACGCGTCTTTATCACGCGTTCCTACGATATCGCCGTTATAAGGATTGACATAAACCTCTTGAAACGGGGCTTTAGGCTGATCTGTAGCGCTTTGACCTCTAGCTCTATCGACCGAGAATACCGCAGATTTATCCGCTTCTAATGATGTTGGCATACTAGAAAAATTGTACTCTGGATAGGCGGTGATCACCTTGTCGTGCAGGGTTGCAATAGGAAGCTGTGGCCCATCTTGCCGCTCAATTTGAGCCAATTTATAATTAAACACATCATCCAACTCGGCATGGAAAGCCAATAACGAGCCAGTAATGCCAGCCATGATTAAAAAGCCTGCCATCACAAGCCCAGTATAACGATGAATCCATAGACAAATACGGCGTATATTCGATGCAAAAGAAGAGAAGGAAAGTGAAGTCATGAGTGCTGATTCTTTATGAATATATAGGGTTAATGGTGCTATAGCCGAAGCGTAATGTTTAAAAAGAAAGCTTGGGTGCCAAAAAATGGCGATAAAAAAGCCAGCTCTTTTTTATAAAAAGCTGGCTCTTTTGCTACTAAGAAATAAATGCAGGCTTAAAACTGATAGGTTAAAGAAGCTTTGATATTACGACCTGGCTCGAAGTCAGTAGCAACATCATCAATCGGGTTTAGGCGAGATGAGTGGCTAGCATAAGCTTCATCGAAAAGATTGTAAACGCCAACCGTCGCTTTTAGTCCTTCAATTTGTTTTGGCGAATAGTTCATAAATATATCATGAACGTCATAGCTTGGTTTTTCAATATCATTCGCGCTAGTATTTGGCATTACTGAAGCGACATAGGTACTGCGCCAGCCAATATCTGTGGTCTCCGTTGGACTATAAGCCAAATTGACCATATATTTATCACCCGACTCTGAGCTGCTTCCGGTCACTGATGGAATACTATAGCCTGTTTTGTCGCCTTTACTGCGCGCTCGCGAATAGCTCAAACCCATACTAAAGTTATTCATTTTATAATCAGCGGCGAGCTCAACGCCTTTAATTTTAAAATCTTCATCTTTATTGATGACACCTTGGCAATCGCCACCTGGTTGTCCATTTGCACAGTTCAAGCCCGGTCTTGTCCCACCTGATCTCACAAACTCAATATAGTTTTCGATATCAGTTTCAAAGTATTTACCGCTTAGTTGCAGGGCATCACCGGCGACCGTTAGGTCACGTAAGGTTGTAACGATTCCCACTTCAGCGTTAGACCCTTCTTCTGCTTTTAAGTCATTATTAACATACGTTTTATCACCGTCCGAATTAAAGATGGTTTGGCTTAAATCAGGACCATTAAATAACTGTGTGTAGCTAGCGAATACTTGCGTTAGTGGTGCAATCTCATAGCTTGCAGCAAGTGCACCGACGACATTGTCATAGGTTTTGCCCCCAGCGATAAACTCAGGAGATTTATAACGGTCATAACGCACACCGGGTGTTAAAGTGAGCTTACCGTTTCTCCATTGGTCTTCTAGATAAACAGAGGTGTTTGTTGCCTCGTCTGACCCTGTTTTAACGAAGTCGCGCTCCATCTCCGATTCTTTTTTGTAGTGCTCAATCCCAGAGATGAGCTTGTGCGTGCCAACATTCGTAGCAATGTCACTGGTGTTTTGGATTTTTGCGCCTGTGGTTTGAACTTGCGCGTTAAAATCAAAACCTGGATCATTGATATAATCAGAATCGCGCAAAATACGGGTTTTAGTCTGATACACATTGGTATCTATATCAATCAGCGGATTGCTAGGATTAAACTTATAATCAATACCATAAGTATCGCGCTTCACCTGTTGCGGAATTGGTGGCTCAGAGCGACTCGGAAAATCTGGACGGAATGGGAAAATCCCTTCTTTCTCAGTACGGCTAAAGCTTGCACCTACATGATGGTCATTACCAACATAAGCACCGGCTTTTAATAAGAAGCTCTCGCTCTCACTGTCTTCAAACAACTCACGGCCTTCACCGTCTTCACCCGAGCTGGTATCACGCTTGCCATAATAAGCCAATAAATCGACATTATCAGATGGTGCGCCAAAAACCGTGGCTGACGTCAGTAGCTCATCATTATTACTGGCATAACCTGCTTTTAGCTTGGCACCAATCTTTTGACCAGGTTTAAGTAAGTCAGCGGCATCGACCGTTTTAAAAGCAACCGCGCCGCCAAGTGCATCATTACCGAGCGTGACAGAATTGTTACCCACTGCCACATCCGCTTGTTTGAGCAAATCAGGATCAATGGTGATATCGCCCATATGATAGAACAGCTTGCCTTCTTGGCGCGCGCCATCAATGGTGACTTTTAGGTTGCTATCTTCAAGACCGCGAATACGAATGCGCTGGTTGACCGCTGACGTACCACCTATGGTCACGCCTGGCACCACATTTAAAAAATCGCTTAAATGGCTCGCTTGCTGTGCAGGCGTATAGTCTTCGACATCGACGCCATCCTCTTGCACCTTTTCACGTACCGAGCTATTGGCAGTTACGGTGATGGTTTGTAAGGTCGTACTAGGCACATCCGTTGCCGCAACCGCCAGCTGTGAACACAGAATTGCTGAAACAGCGACCGATAACACCGTTAATTGATTAGAAAATGTTGCTGACTTAACTTCACGCATAACACACTCACTTTACTTACTATTAGGATTGAAGGATTTAAGTGCCACTTTAGAAAGACAGTTTGAAAAAGATGGTCCGAAAAAAACAATTTGGGATTTTGCTTTTTATTTTCTATTAAAATTTTTGTGTTTTATTGATTGACCACGCCTACTCAATCAACAAATACATATAGAAATAACATGATTAACACTAATGATAATGATTAGCATTTGAAATATGACAGGCATAATAACGAAGTATTAACAATTTGGCAATAAATAAAGTAAGGAATTTAATTCAATAAGATAGACGACATTGTGAAAGTTAAGCAGCACCTAACATCGACTGCTATTAAGTACTTAATAGCAGTCGTAATTTTATTTGTCATAAGCGCATTAAGGTTTTGTTAAATCGCCGAGATGAAACAAATTAATATTTTAATCGCAAAAAAAACATTGCAATAAGCAAGGCTTTCGCTATACCCTTAGATAGCTGACTAATTAGTCAGGTTTTAATCACCATATCTGGCAATATTGATAAATAATGGTGAGCTGCTTTTATTTATTAGCACACGGAAAAGTGCGACTCTCTGTTGGAAAATTAGTAAATGCTTAGATAGCTAGAGAAACAAGATGAAGATCTAGAGTTTACTGAAAGGCTTTTTTAAGTCACGGACTCAACTCTCAAATCATCAGTTTTCCTACGCTGTTTAGGTCTACCTTCAGAGATTGGACTAAAAGTCACTTTAGGAGAAAGCCAAAATGAGTGAAGTTACTCAAGGAAACCCTGATTTATTATATGGACTGCATGACCGCCCCGCTCCTGCAAAAGCATTCTTAGGCGCGGTACAGCACGTACTTGCCGCGTTCGTTGGTATTATCACGCCCTCTTTAATCATTGGTGGCGCTTTGGGATTGGGAGAGCACATCCCCTATCTGATTAGCATGTCACTGATGGTATCAGGGGTCGCCACCTTTATTCAGACCCGTAAAGTCGGGCCCGTCGGCTCAGGGCTGATGGCATTACAGGGCACCAGTTTTGGCTTTTTGGCTGCCGTCCTTGCCGCAGGTTTTGTGGTAAAAAATAAAGGCGGTAGCCCAGAGGAGATTCTTTCTGTCATCTTTGGCGTGTCATTCTTCGGCGCATTTGTCGAAATATTTTTAAGCCAGTTCATCACCAAACTTAAATCTTTGATGAGCCCTATCGTTACTGGCTGCGTCATTGTCACCATTGGTTTGTCATTGACCAAAACAGGTCTGACTGATTTGGCGGGCGGGGTTGGTGCCGAAAACTTTGGTAGTATGGAAAATTTACTACTGGGCGGCGGGGTGCTGGTCAGCGTGGTGCTGATTAGCATCGTCAATAATAAAGTGATTCGCTCAAGCGCTATTTTTATCGGTCTGATGCTGGGTTTATTTGCGGCGATGTTGATGGGGCGTATTGACTTCTCTTTAGTCTCTGAAGCGCCATTACTTACCGTCCCTATTCCTTTTAAATACGGTTTGAGCTTTGATTGGCAAGCGTTTATTCCGATTGCCTTTATGTATATCATTACCAGTATCGAAACCTCAGGCGATTTGACCGCAACTTCAATGATTTCAGGCGAACCTATTCAAGGTCCTGTCTACGAAAAGCGTATCAAAGGCGGCGTGCTAGGTGATGGGGTCAATTCGTGGATTGCCGCGGTATTTAATACCTTTCCCGTCACTACCTTTAGCCAAAATAACGGCGTCATTCAAATGACTGGTATCGCCAGCCGCTATGTGGGTTTTTATGTGGCGGCGATTTTATTTACCATGGGGCTATTCCCTATCCTTGGCGCTATCTTTACGCAGCTGCCAAAGCCTGTGGTTGGCGGCGTGACGCTATTGATGTTCGCAACCGTTGCTACTGCGGGTATCCGCATCCTATCCACAGTGAATTTTACCCACCGTAATATCTTAATTATTGCGACTTCGCTTGGTTTATCGATGGGTATCGCGTTTGTTCCTGATGTCTTTGCGCAAACGCCGCAGCTGTTCCGCAATATCTTTGGCTCGGCAGTGACCATGTCAGGTATCGTCGCTATCACGTTGGATATGATTTTGCCAAAGAACTATGGCGTCGAGTTTGATACGTCTGATCAACATATAGAAGATGGTCTAAAACCTGTGCGCGTGTTGCCGAAAAGTGAGGTTGAAGGTCAGCCGTTATAACGGCAGCGGGCTTGGTTGAATAAATGGCGCGCTATGTAAAATCCGCTATTCAAGCCCGCAACCGCGCAGAATAAAAGGTATTAAGAAGTCAGCCGCGCGCGCTTCATCTTGCTTATCATAAGCGTCTTTTTGTAGCAGACCGACGATTTCTGTTTCAAATTCTGCATAACGCTGCGTCGTTGCCCAAATTAAAATCAACAGCTGCAATGGGTCAGCGATGCCAATTCTGCCTTGCTCATGCCAAGTTTTCATCACTTGTGATTTATCAAGCGCCCACTCTTTCATGGTTGTCGACATAAAGTCATGTAAATATGGGGCGCCGCCGATGACCTCTAACGCAAACAATTTATGACGGTTTGGATGCACAAACGCTTGGTGTAATTTGGTGCGTACAAACTTCTCTATCACGGCTTTTGGGTCGCTATCGACGGTCATTGTCACCAAACCATCGTTCCATTCTTCAATAATAGAGCGCAAAACCATTTTGTAGAGGTTTTTTTTATTTTTAAAGTAGTAATGGACATTGGCTTTTGGTAGTCCTGCCCGATCAGCAATGCCCTGCATCGTAGCGCCGCGATAGCTTTGTAATACAAACTCTTCTTCTGCAGCTGCCAAAATTACTGCTTGATTTTGGGCGCGGATATCTTGCTGATTACGATGAATAGGCGCCTCAGAATCGGACGCTTGAGATGTTTGATTAGGTTGGGTCATAAGATAAACCATTGGATAGGAGGATAAATAAGTAGCCATATTGCAACATATAACAGCACTGATAAGCCAATTTTATTTTTTATTTAGCGAAAATATAGCAGGGTTTTCGCCAGCGTATAAAAATAATTTGCATAAAACAGTTGACCAAATGGTCAGGTTTAAGCAGAATGGATGTTATTAAACCACTTATCACTCAATTAAACATAAGAATAAAGAGTTACGCCAATCTCAACTTATCGTAGGCTTTTGATTTTTATAGAATTTAAAATTCTAATTGTTTTAACTGAAATTTTAAAAACTAAGTAAACCAATAACCTTAGAAAAATAAGTTGAGAGTGGGGTAAAGAGTTTTAAATTTAAATGAAAAGGATGTCACCGTGAGCTTAACACTAGCGCAATTTAATGCCCTCTCGCCAGACGAAGCACTCTCAAAACTATTGACCTGCTGCACTAGCAGCAAATGGGCGCATGACGTAGCAGGCGCTCGCCCTTTTGCAGATATAGACGACCTACTTGCCAGTAGCGACAAGGCTTGGCAGCAAGCGCAAACCCAAGAAGCCAATTTGCTTGAGGCCTTTGATGGTCATCCACAAATCGGCAACGTTGACTCATTAAAAGAAAAATACCGCAATACGCAAGACAGCGCGGCGCATGAGCAATCTGGTGCCAATAATGCTGACATGGATGTCATTGAAGCATTGGCAAAAGGCAATCAAGAGTATCTTGCTAAATTTGGCTTTATCTTTATCGTCTTTGCGACGGGCAAAAGCGCGCAAGAAATGCTGGATTTATTACTCACACGCCTGCCAAACGACCGCGCCACTGAGCTACTAAATGCGGCTACTGAGCAAAATAAAATTACCCGTTTGCGCTTACAAAAACTACTCGGCACTGCTTAAAGCAAATGTGCTTATTTTTAATATATAAAAGGAATGATCATGTCAGGCACTCTCTCTTCCCACATTTTAGATACCCATCTTGGCAAACCTGCCGCTGATATCGCAGTCACCCTCCACCGCGTGCCTGCAAACGGTGAGACCTATCTATTGGCAACAGGTGTCACCAACGCCGATGGTCGAGTTGCCGCTGACAGCTGGAAATTTGATACTAGTATCGATATCGCTAAATATCATTTAGATGTTGGCCGTTATACCTTGACGTTTGCGACCCAAGCCTATTTTGACGCGCAAAATCTCACGGCATTTTACCCGCAAGTAGTCATCGATTTTATGATCAGTGATGGCGGTCATTACCATGTACCGCTACTGCTCAGCGCACACGGCTATAGTACCTATCGCGGTTCATAAATGAATGGCTTAATGGATTTATAGCTGTCTGTTTTACCGTTTTCAATTAACGACAGAACGCTGAACCAAACATTGAATAAAAAAGTATTGCAAAGAAAAGGACAATTCGCGCATGGGTGCATATCTTCTCGACTGGGTCGCTTTATTTTTCCGCTGGTTTCACGTCATCGCTGGCGTGGCGTGGATTGGCGCCTCCTTTTACTTTGTTTGGCTAGACATGAGTTTACGTAAGCCGCCACAGTGGAAGGCGGACAAGGGTATATCCGGCGACTTATGGGCGGTACATGGCGGCGGATTTTATGAAATTGCCAAATATAAGCTTGAACCAGAAGAGATGCCAAAAACCCTGCATTGGTTTAAATGGGAAGCTTATACCACTTGGCTTACTGGCATGGCGATGCTGGCTATCGTTTATTATTTCAATGCGACTGCCTATCTGATTGATCCCAGTAAAGTCGCTTTTGGCAGCAGTATCGGCGCGATTTCGACCAGCTTATTGTTTTTATTTGGTAGCTACTTTCTGTATGAAGTGATTGTTCGTAGTCGTCTTGGTAAAAACTCGCTGATTTTTAGCAGTATTATCTTTATATTACTAGTGATCGCTTGCTGGGGCTCTTATCAGCTATTTAGTGATCGCGCTTCATTTATTCATATTGGTGCCATTTTAGGGACGGTAATGGCGGGGAACGTCTTCTTTGGTATTATGCCTGCTCAGCGCGCGTTGGTAGATTGTGTGCGCCGCGGTGTGAAGCCCGGCAAAGAAGTGGCGGATTTGGCGCTACAAGCAAAAAACCGCTCGCTGATGAATAACTACTTTACCCTGCCGCTTATCTTTACCATGATTAGCAACCACTATCCGATGATGTATTCACATGCGCACGGTTGGTTGGTGTTAGTATTTGTCGGTATCATCACAGCAACGGTACGTCATTATTTTAATCAAAAACACTTGGGGCATCACAAGCCAAAATTCCTCTGGATTCCGGCATTAGCAACAGTATTATTGATTATTTGGATGCGTCCTGCCCCTGTTGAGCCATTACCCGCTGCTAGTGCCTCTGTTTCTACAGCAAACGCTACACCAGACACTACATCGGACACTACGCCACCAGTTACTGCTGGTTCAGCCGATAACTCGGAAATGAGTGCTGCTACCGAAACTGGCGCTGCCAATGAAGCGGCTACCGAAGTCGTACCTGTGACTGCCTCAGCAGATGATGCCATTATGGATATCGTCCACACCCGTTGTACCACTTGCCACGCGGCGCAGCCAACCCAGCAAGGATTTGCCGCACCGCCATCGGGCATCATTTTGCAGACGCCAGCAGATATGAAAATCCATCAAGACAAAATTGTCACAGCGGTACAAACTGGCTATATGCCACTGGGCAATCTCACTCAATTGACCGATGCAGAACGCCAACAACTCGTCGCTTACGCTTCAGGGCTATAGTTATTTAATGAGACAGTTATTTAGTCAGATAATTAGTTAATGAGCCGACAGTAGAAATACTCACCTTTAATTTGCTTTATTGTATTTAGGATAGTTTAAAAATGAGTCAAAAAATAACCAGTGATTTTAATCACGACACTTACCTACGTGACTTAAAAGGCTATGCAGGCAATCCGCCAAATGCCAATTGGCCGGGCGGAGCAAAAATTGCGGTACAATTTGTACTAAACATTGAAGAAGGCGCAGAAAATAGCGTTATTCATGGCGATGGTCAATCGGAGCGCTTTTTATCGGATGTACTAGGTACGCCCGAATTTAACAACCGCCACCAATCTATCGAATCCGCCTTTGAATATGGTAGCCGAGTCGGCGTTTGGCGCGTGTTAGATACCTTTAAAGAGTATGGTTTACCCATCACCACTTTTACCTGCGCCGCAGCAGCTGAAAAAACGCCGCATATTATCGAGCGCGTGCTAGAAGATGGTCACGAAATCGCCAGTCACGGGCTACGCTGGATTACTTATCAATATATGTATCGCGAAACGGAACGCGAACACGTGCGCCGCGCTACCGAAATCTTCGAGCGTATGCTTGGTCGTCAGCCGCTTGGTTGGTATACCGGCCGCGATAGTCCCAACACGCGTGAGCTGGTTGCCGAACAAGGCGGTTATATCTATGATTCAGACTCTTATGCCGACGAGCTGCCCTACTGGCTCAATGTCAAAGTAGAAGATGGGCAAAAAATCGCCCGCAAGCCGCATTTGGTCATTCCTTATAGTTTAGAGACCAATGATATGCGCTTTGCTTCAAGCCCTGGTTTTACCAATGCTGAGCCTTTTTATCAATACTTAAAGGACAGCTTTGATACCTTGTATGAAGAAGGGGATAAAAATGGTAAAAACGAACCCAAAATGCTGACCATCGGTTTGCACTGCCGCATCATTGGCCGTGCGGGCCGTATCACTGCTCTCAAAAAATTCTTGCAATACATTACTAGCAAACCCGATGTCTGGATATGCCGCCGCGATGACATTGCCAAACACTGGTATGAAAACCATCCAGCTACTGATGATAACATCGCCAACTGGATGTAATCATCTGGCGCTAGCTAAACTAAATACATAAAACTGCTCATTAAACAAAAGGTGACATCATGACTACCACAATTATCGCGAGGCCTTTAACCAAGGCCGAATTTGCACCTTATGGTACGGTGATTGAACCCTATGACAAAGAAGAGCAGACCTCTGAAAACTGCTTCTTTATTAATAAAGGTTATGCGTGTCGACATCATGCGATTACGCAGGCTACGCTTGACGGCGGCGATGTTGGCTTCAGTATCTTTCGTGCCAAAAAGCGCGAACTGCCTATCGCCTTATCGGTGATGGAGTATCATCCCTTTGGGTCGCAAGCGTTTTTTTCGATGAATGGTCAAGATTATATTGTCGTCGTCGCACAAGCTGGTGAACCACCACGTTCGGCCGCTGATTTATCAGTGTTTTATGCCAAATCGCATCAAGGCGTGCAATACGATGCCAATGTCTGGCATCATCCGCTGCTGGCACTTGGTCGCGACTCAGATTTTTTGGTCATTGACCGTATCAATGGTGAGGGTAATAACTGCTACGAGCTGGCCATTGATGATTGGCAAGTGAATATTGAAGTAGCAAATGAACAAGCCGAACCAAATACACAAATCGCAGACTAAGCTGAACTATTTAAGCTATTTTTAATGCCTTGCTTAAATGAAAATAAGACTTAAACAGCCGTACTCACCCTTTATCTCTTGAAGATAGACACTAATTTAACACAGCAAAACCCCCTAAGGATTATTAATAATGCCAATTAAAAGTACCTATTACGCCCCAACTGGCGGCTTACCGCCGCAAACGCAACTGTTATCTGACCGCGCTATTTTTACCGAAGCGTATGCGATTATCCCCAAACGGGTGCTCACCGATATTGTGATTAGCTACCTGCCGTTTTGGGAAGGTATGCGCATGTGGGTGATTGCGCGTCCTTTAAGCGGTTTTGCAGAAACTTTTTCACAGTACATCGTTGAAGTCGCTCCAAACGGCGGCTCCGACAAGCCTGAGCTCGACACTAATGCCGAAGCCGTGCTGTTTGTCGTTGAAGGTGAGATGGATATTACTATCGAAGGCGTAGCCCATCATCTTGAAGCCGGTGGTTATGCTTTCTTACCACCTGCCTGTCAATGGACGCTAAAAAATAATAGTAATGAGCCTGTTAAATTTCACTGGATTCGCAAAGCCTATCAGTTTGTAGAAGGACTTGATGCGCCAGAAGCCTTTGTCACCAGCGATCATGATGTTGAAGCAATTGAGATGCCAGAAACCAATGGTGTTTGGAAAACCACGAGATTTACCGAACAGTCTGATATGCGTCACGATATGCACGTCAATATCGTTACTTTTCAACCAGGCGGCGTGATTCCGTTTGATGAAACCCATGTCATGGAACATGGTTTATATGTGCTAGAAGGTAAAGCCGTCTATCACTTAAACGGTGAATGGGTCGAAGTTGAAGCAGGTGATTTTATGTGGCTACGCGCATTTTGCCCGCAATCTTGTTACGCCGGGGGCCCTGGTCCATTTAGGTATTTACTCTATAAAGACGTAAATAGACACATGCCGTTTATACGTCCACAGCGTTAATTTATCTAAAATTATAAATGACCTAAAAGCCAGCATATCACCATGCGCTGGCTATTATTTTTATTTTCAATTTAACCTTCAACATCAAGCGTTAAACAAATAACGCTAAACGTCCAAACACGTTACTTGTTTTTCTTGTACTACTGTACTAGAATACTGAAACGAAACAATATTTTGCTTATTATCCTTTCTCTTACTAAGATTATATATTATGAGCGCCAATCCTTATCACAGTCTATTAACTCATTTGGCCAGCTGTCACGATAGTAGCGCTATCGACGAGCTATTTACTGCGCTATTGACCGATAAAGAACAACAAGAAATCGCCAATCGCATCCGTATTTTTGATTTGTTAGAGCGCGGTATCACCCAGCGTGAGATATCTGAGCAGCTCGGCGTCGGTATCGCCACTGTCTCGCGCGGTGCGAAAGCCATGCAAAGTCACGATGTGAGCGCCCTACTTAAAACTCATAGAGAAAATACGCATAAAAAAGACGCTTAATTGGGCAAAAACATAATTTCATTCTGCCTTATTTTTTTGATAAATCATTGAACTATTTTGGACATCGTTATGACCGCTTCTACTTCCAAGCCTGACCAACCTGCTGCTATCGAAATTCCTAGCAAACCACAGCGTATCAAACTCACGCAGGATATAGATTTTTTTGCGTTATTTAAGCGTATTGAGCACGCTTTTGAAACTTGTTATTTGCTTGAATCATTGGGCGAGGATGGACATATGGCGCGCCACCATGCCATTGGTTTTGACCCAGTGATGACTATTGCCGCTATCGACCGTACCACCTTAGCAATTACTGATAATAAAACCGCCGAAACCACACATTATCAAACTGACAATCCTTATCAGCTATTACGCAGCATCACCCCGCAGCACGTTATTGCGCGCGACCAAAGCGGCGGACTGGTTGGCTACTTGGGTTATGACAGTGTCAATTTTTTTGAGCCAAGTCTCAACGCCAAAGCCAGTGATGATTTCGAACCCTTCAAATTTGGTGTGTATTTAGATGGCTTAACGCTTGATAAGATGACCGGCGAAATATTCTATTTTTACTATCCAACTGAACAACAAGACAACCGTATAGAGCAAATCAAAGCCTTACTTGACGCGCCCATCCCCAATTATGAACCACCCTCGGTAGAGTTTTTGGGTGATGGCATGAGTCAAGAGGAGCACGCCAAAGCGGTGCTGCAAGTCAAAGAAGACATCATCTCTGGGCGCATCTTTCAGTGCGAAGTTGGTTTTAAATCCAAATATCGCATTGCCGGCGATAAGATGCCGATTTATGAAAAGCTACGCGCGGTTAATCCGTCACCGCATATGTATTTTATGAAATTTTCTCAGCAATGCATCATTGGCGCCTCGCCTGAGTTGCTGTTTCGCCTGCGTCAAGGTGAGATGGAAACCTACCCATTAGCGGGGACTGCCAAGCGCGGCGTCGATATCGCAGAAGACCGTAAGCTTGCCCGCGCGCTACTGAATGATGCCAAAGAGATTGCCGAGCACAATATGCTCGTTGACTTGCATCGTAACGATATCGGCCGTGTGGCACAATTTGGTACGGTAAAGGTGCGTAGCCTCATGGATATCAAACGCTTCTCACACGTGCAGCATATTTCTTCTGAAATCGTCGGGATCTTGCATCCCGATGAAGACATGTTTAGCGCCCTTGCCAGCAACTTCCCCGCCGGTACTTTATCAGGGGCGCCAAAAGTGGAAGCCATTAAAGTGATTAATGAGCTTGAGCCTGATGGCCGCGGTGCTTATGGCGGCGCGCTAGGCTCCTTTAATTTTAATGGTGATTGTATTTTTGCCATTCCTATTCGCAGTCTATTTATCAATGGTGAGTCGGCTTATGCGCAAACTTGCGGCGGCAATGTTTACGACTCCAATCCTGCTGATGAATACTTAGAAATCCAGCGTAAGCTGTCAGCGATGAAAGTGGTGTTAGACAGCTTTATGACAGCGTAAATCCATTATATTTTTGCTAAAGAGCTTATGCCTTATGAATGTTTTAATTATCGACAACTACGACTCGTTTACCTTTAACCTTTATCAATATATTGGCGAGATTTTACAGACCATGGATGGTGATAAAGACGGCGCTAAACAAGCGGCAAATGTCATCGTCAAACGTAATAACGAAATTACCTTGGCTGACGTGCAGGCGATGAATCTTGACCGCATTATCATCTCACCCGGCCCTGGTGCGCCTGACGACCCGGCCTATTTTGGTATTTGCGCCGAAGTAATTGAGGTTATGGGCAAGACGACGCCGCTATTGGGCGTTTGCTTGGGCATGCAGGGCATTGCGCATGTCTTTGGCGGCGAAGTGGTACGAGCCAGCATACCGATGCATGGCAAGGTTTCAGCCATTCGCCATGATAATGCAGGTGTCTATCAAGGCTTGCCACAAGAGATAGAAATCATGCGCTATCATTCGCTAATGGTAAAGGCAGATACGCTACCAGACTGCTTAACTGTTACCGCCGTCGTGAGTAATGACGCCCATCATGACTTAAGACTGACAGATGCAGCGGTCGCAGGTGATGAGATTATGGGACTTGCGCACACTGACTACCCGATACAAGGTGTGCAATTTCACCCAGAGTCGTTTGCGACTGAGGGGGCGAAGCGTTTATTAACGAATTTTTTATTGCAGGTGTAATGCAGGGTTTTAAAAGGCTAATGTTAAAAAGCATAAAGGTATAGTCAAAATGTCCTAAAAACGCTACGGTATTGCTTTTCACTTACTATACAATAAAAAAGACTGGCTATTTAGAAGCCAGTCTTTTTTTAAAATGAACTACTGCTCGATACGCTGTAAAAACGCTTGCGTGCGTGGATGCGTTGAATCCTCAAATAGCTGCTTGGCGCTGCCCTCTTCAACGATATGCCCATCCTCGATTAACACCACATGATCAGCTACATCACGCGCAAAGTTAATCTCATGGGTCACCACCACCATCGTCCAACCTTCAGAAGCCAACTGCTTCATCGTTCCAAGCACATCTTGTACCAACTCTGGGTCAAGCGCCGAAGTTGGCTCATCAAACAGCAACAATGACGGCTCAATCGCCAGCGCACGAGCAATACCAATACGCTGCTGCTGACCACCAGACAACTGAAACGGATACAAATCTGCTTTATCCGATAAGCCGACTTTATCAAGTAACGCCAACGCTTGCTCGCGCGCTTGCGCTTTACTTTGTCCTTGTACCACCGTCGGCCCAAGCATCAAATTCTCAATGGCTGACTTATGCGGAAACAAATTATAAGACTGAAATACCATGCCTGACTTACGTTGCAGGGCGAGCAAGGTTTTCTTTTTTGGCTTGGCGGCAAAGTCGACGGTCAAGCTGCCATCATCAAACGCAATCACCCCTTGATCAGGAATCTCTAACGCATTCAAACAACGCAAAAACGTGGTTTTACCCGACCCTGATGGGCCCAAGATGACCACCACTTTGCCTTTTTCAATGGACAAGTCGATGCCTTTGAGCACTTGATTGCTACCAAAGGCTTTGTGGATATTAGTGACTTGAATCATAGAGGTTTCCGCTTACAAATAAAAAAACGCTGATGGTAAAAAACAACAAGATGGCTGTATTTTTTAGCAAAAATTATTTCGCCACATAACGATCAAGTCTGGTTTCAAGTTTACCCTGAATAAAGGTTAAAAACAGACAAATTGCCCAATAAATAAACGCCGCTTCGGTATAAACCAGCATAAACTCATAATTCCGCGCCGTAATGATTTGCGCCTGTTTGAACAGCTCAGTGACCAGCACCAATGACGCCAAAGACGTGTCTTTTACCAAACTGATAAAGGTATTGGACAATGGTGGCACCGACACTCGCAGCGCTTGCGGCAAAATCACATGGCGAAAGGTCTGTAGATAGGTCAAACCAACTGTGGAGCCCGCTTCCCATTGCCCTTTTGGAATAGACAGAATCGACGCACGTACGGTTTCCGACGCATAAGCACCAATGTTCAACGAAAAGGCGATAATCGCTGACGGAAACGGGTCGAGCTTCACGCCAACACTTGGCAAGCCATAAAAGATAATAAATAGCTGCACCAGCATCGGCGTACCGCGAATGGCGGACACATAGATGCGAGCAAGCCGATAAAGTATCTCATGGAACCAGCCTGCACGCGGCACTATACGAATCAAAGCCACCGTCAGCGCAATTACCATCCCAATCGCAAATGATATCAATGCCAGCGGTATCGAATAATAAATACCGCCTTTGAGCATCGGCCAAAATGAATTGATGACGATTTGGGCGCGTGCAGCATCCATAAAGGGCAATAATGCCAATAAATCGCTTAATACTGAGGTTATAGACGCTAGCATTATTTTTGTTGACTTATATCAGCACCGAAGAATTCTTCGCTAAGTTTGGTTAGCGTGCCGTCAGCTTTTAGCTCAGCCATGGCGCCATTGAGTTTTTCGACAACTGCGTCATCACCTTTCAGCAGCACCAAGCCCGAACCCGTCTGCTCACTGGCAGGCGCAACCAATTTAATCTCAAGATTGGCGTCTGGGAATTTTTTTAGATAGTCCAATACGGCAAGGTTGTCATTCATCGTAAAGTCAGCGCGGCCTTGTTTGACCAACTGAATCGCTTGCGCCATACCATCGACGGGAACGATTTCAGCTTCATAACGCTCTGCCAGCTCACCATAATTACTGCTAAGCGACTGTGCAGAACGCAGTCCTTTTAGCGCTTCCCACGAGCTATAACGATTGTCATCAGTCGGTGCCAATACCACAGCGCCTGACCAGCTATATTCAGTCGCTTTATCGTACTTTGCTAGGCGCTCAGGCGTGGTCAAACCTACCTGATTGGCAACCATGTCAAAACGTTTTGAGTCTAAACCTGCTAGCATGGCATCCCACTGGGTTTCTTTAAATTCAACATCGACCCCAAGTTTATCAGCAACCGCCCGCGTTACTTCGACATCATAACCGGTAAGTTTGCCGCTCTCATCATGGTAGGTAAACGGCGGATACGTACCTTCAGTACCGACGTTAATAGTGCCGCCATTATTGATACGTTGGAGCAAATCAGAACCACCAGTCGCCGCACTATCGGCTGCATTGGTATCGGCATCAGTAGTAGGTGACTGATTACAAGCGGCAAGTAATACCGTACTGGCGACAAAGGCTAAAAGCGTACGACGTTTCATAAGACGTCCTTATAAAGTAGGTGAATAAGGCAAAAAGTAGCAAACCAATAAATAGGGTGAAAGCATTACAAGCAGTCTTGACTAAAAATTGTGCCTATTGGCTGTCATGCTTGGCTTTGGCTTCCCGATTTGAGGATACTGCGGCTATTTTTCAATACTATTTTTCTATTATGTTGCATCAAATAGGCTAAGTGACGGTTAATATTCATAATATTTTTAACGGCAATCCTACTTATGCAACCATGACTTGCTCATATACTATCGCATTTGGGTAAGAATAAACGTACAAAAACAGTGAGTATGCGTAAGATTGTTAAGCTTTACTCATTTATAAAGCTTTATATAGCGACTTTTTAGATGAAACTCCTTGATGAAACTACTTATTCATAATAAGGGTAAGACGAGCTTACTTTGGTTATACTTATATTGGGCGTTTATTATATTAAGTGCTCGCGTAGTAAATAAGCCGTTTTCAATAAAAAAGACATCAACCCTATGACTGATGTCTTTTATACTATTTTTATCAAAATAACTGCTACTTTTTGAACTTATTGGCAAATGTTTTACCGCTGTTAGCGTCGACATTAATACTAACAATCTTGTTACCTTTTAATAGGTCAGCTTTATAATACGCCGTATGATTGGCATAATCGCGATCATTCTCAAATTCAATTTCTAATATCTTACCACCCGTTTGTTTTTCAGCGATATTAATAGCCTTCATAATATCGATTTTCGCTTTTTTCTGAACTTGGTAAACGTTGATATCATCGCCATCAAGACGATCCGTTTCCTTTTTTACAATTTTACCTGTATTGGCATCTACTTTGATTTCATAATTGACGCTATCGGTACTGAATTCTAATTCATAGACGCCACCTTTGCCAATGGCATCGCTATCATCCTCATCAAAATCGGCACTGATTAAAATACCAGAAGCTGATTTACTGGCGATAGTAATGGCTTGCTTTAAGCTAATTTTCGCAGCTTGCGCAGCGCGTACTTCGTCTACATTACTAGCGGCACTGGCGGCTGTAGTTATGACGCCCGTCGTCAAGGCTAATGTCAGACAAGCACCCAATGTTGTTAGCTTAAAACCTTTGAGAATTTTATTCATCATATCGTCTCCTGATTCATATTTTTATTTATTACTATCGATTTTGTTTACCGTATTTTTTATTCAACTCTACCGCTTTTCTTATCATAACGCTGATGAGATAGACCTGTGCAGCAAAAAAGTATCCTAATGTATCATCATTGTTTGCAGTCAAAAAAACCGCGCCTATCCTCTTAGATAAGCGCGGTTTATGAAAAACTGCTTTCGTATTAAGACAAGTTTAGTTCAAGATACCATAAGCACATAAGGCATCAGCAACGCGTTTAAAACCAACGATATTTGCCCCTGCCATATAGTCGATATAACCGTTATCGGTCTGGTTATATTTTTCTGAAGCGTCAGCGGCGCAGTCGTGGATATTTTTCATAATGCACTTTAAGCGCTCATCGACTTCTTCAAAGGTTTTATATTGACGTACAGAGTTTTGTGACATCTCAAGACCCGATACCGCGACCCCGCCTGCGTTGGCCGCTTTACCTGGTGCATAGTGGACGCGGTGCAAACGCACATAGTCAATCGCATCAGCGGTCAGTGGCATGTTAGCGCCTTCGGCAATATATTTAATGCCGTTTTCAACCATTAATTTGGCATCTTCTTCATCAACTTCGTTTTGGGTCGCTGATGGAATGGCAATATCACCTTTGATATGCCAAGGTTTTTGCTTAGCCAACCATTCACCGCCGAATACATCGACATAATCACACAACGGCTTACTTTGGGCTTTTTGCTCTTTTAGCCAGTTGATTTTTTCTTGGTCCATACCGTTTGCATCGTGCAGCGTACCTTGTGAGTCAGATACCGTTAGTACTGTTGCACCCAGCATGTGGGCTTTTTCAGCGGCGTGGAGTGAGACGTTACCGGCACCTGATACCAACACTTTTTTGCCTTTGATGTTATCGTTTTGAGCGGCAAGCATGTTTTCTAAGAAGTAAACTGCGCCATAGCCCGTCGCTTCAGTACGCATCAAGCTACCACCAAAACCCACGCCCTTACCAGTCAAGACGCCGCCGTGCTCACGGGTTAGATTCTTATACATCGCAAACATATAGCTGACTTCACGTCCACCGACGCCGATATCGCCTGCCGGTACATCGATGTCTTTACTGACATATGGATGCAGCTCACGCATAAAGGCATAGCAAAAACGGCGGATTTCACTGTCAGACTTACCTTTAGGATCAAAATCAGCGCCACCTTTACCGCCGCCCATCGGCAAGCCAGTTAAGGCGTTTTTGAAAATTTGCTCAAAACCTAAGAACTTAAGGACCGATTGGTTGACGGTAGGATGAAAGCGGATTCCGCCTTTATAAGGGCCTAAGGCATTGCTGAATTGTACACGCCAGCCGCGGTTGACCTGCACTTCACCCTTATCGTTTTCCCAGTTGATACGAAAAGCGATAACACGGTCAGGCTCGACAAGACGCTCAAATATTTTGAACGTATCATATTCCGGATGGGCGTCGTATAGCGGAGCAATGGTGATTGCAACTTCTTTTACCGCCTGAATAAATTCAGGTTGATGGGCGTAACGTGCTTCGACTTTTTCGATTGCCTGACTGATACTCATATAGGTTCCTTAGGGTAAAAATGGTCATCGTGCTGATTCACGTGGGTGTTTTATCGCTTAAATACAAACGATGGGATTTAAAACACCAATGTGAGATTGAAATCGTTTCTATACGCTAGTAAATATAGAAACTGGGAGATTAGAAGCCAACTGAATGTGTCTCTAAATCGTAAACCCAGAAGCACAAACAATTTTTATCTCATAACTATATAGCATTTTTTTGCCGTATAAGTCTAGTAAATATCACCATCATCAAAATTTATAAAGGATATTTATTTCATTATAATCTATCAATAAACCTGCCGTGAAAACTCGTTAGTCAAAAAAACGACCACTGTTATTTGAGTGATTTACGGTGATTTTGTGCAACATTGTCGTCTTAACTAACCCTTTGATTGCTTTACTTGCTACTTAGACTATAGGAAAAAAACACATTAATGGAAAATAAAAATACTAAACAACTTAAACTATGCCAACTTTTATTTATTAATCGCAATGAAATTGCGATAAACGGTAGTGAAATAGTATTGAGCGGTAAAAAAAACACCGAATATTAAGGCTTCAAACGTTGTTCAGCCATATCAATGGTGATAGTAAGGATTTATAATATCGCCCGCTAGTCGAAGACTAAAATCAGCAAATCCTCAATCCCAATTATCCCCTTATTTATTCGTCACAGAGAAATCGTTATGCGTACAGACTCATTCCAGCAAATCTTGGAAGACCTAAACAGCTCATCTGCCGATGTTGAAGCATCTGCCCTTATCTCGAACGACGGTCTTATGATTGCATCGGCGCTGCCTACAGGCGTTGATGAAGACCGCGTTGGCGCGATGTCTGCTGCTTTATTATCACTAGGTGACCGCGCAGGTCGTGAATTGGCTCGTGGTAGCATCGACCGTATTATGATCCAAGGCGAAAAAGGCTATGTGATTATGACCTCATCAGGTGATGAGGCGGTATTAACCATTATGGCAAAACCAAACGCCAAACTTGGCTTGATATTCTTAGATATTAAGCGCGCCTCAGAAGCCTTGGCAAAACTTATCTAATACTTATTTTTAAAGTTCTGTCATTAAGACTTTATGGGCTATCAGCGCTATAAACTACTTGATAAACAACACTTTAAATGAAAAATCATGCCTTGTCTTATAAAAATTATTTAAGGTATTGCATACCGTTTATATTGAATAAATCTAACAGTGCGGTTTAAAACCTGAGTTTAATTGTCAGTTTGCCATATAAATTTAAGTCATACGCTTAAACCAAATATTTTTTCAATAAGGTTTACGCTTTTTAATAATTATCACAACCATGATAAATGAAGGAGATTACAATGGGTTCTCCACTCCCCGACGCCATGAAGCCTGACATGCCAGCAGAAGAAGTCACTCTGACTTACCACGACGGCACTTCGCGCACTGTTTATGATACCGGTATCGAACGCCCTTATCCTGACGGTAAATTAATCGTCTCACGTACCGACTTAAACGGCGTTTTGACGCACGTGAATGATGCCTTTGTCGAGATTAGCGGCTATGATGTCGATGAATTAATCGGTAAGCAGCATTATATTTTACGCCATCCTGATATGCCAAAAGCGGCTTATAAAGACCTATGGTCGACCGCCGACGCTGGGCAAAAATGGCATGGCTATGTGAAAAACTTATGCAAAGATGGCAGTCACTATTGGGTTTACGCGACTGTCGTACCAAACGTGCGCCGCGGCGAAACGGTTGGTTATACTTCTGTGCGCCGTAAACCATCGCGCAGCAAGATTGATGCGGCAATCGCCCAATATGCCGAAATGAAACAAAATGAGGAAGGCTAAATCATGACGACACATAATATGTTAATCGCGCCTGATTTTTCGCCGGAGCGTTTTGCAGGCTGGCACATGTTTAATACTTTGATTCAAAAGCGTGCCAATCTCAACATGCACCTAAACATCCCTACCTCGCATGCTGAGCAAGAAACCGTTATCAGTGAAGGTGATATTCAAGTTATTTATGCCAACCCTTTTGATGCGGCTACCCTTATCCGTGAGCACGGTTACCATGCGGTTGCGCGCCCTATCGGCAAATCTGATGAGATGGTCATCGCCGCGGCGGCAAATAGCGATATCAATAGCTTAGACGACATCAAAGCTGGCGCTACTATAGCAATGGCTGATAACCACGATGTAAAATTGATTGGTTTACGCCTGCTTGAAGCGGTCGATATCGAAGAAGCCGACCTTAACTGGTCAGTGACTGAAACCTATCAGGCAGCGGCGCGCCAAGTGATTAAGGGTGACGCGCAAGCAGCGTTCTTTTTGGCAGAGATTTTCCATAGCTTTTCACGCCTAACCAAAGCGCAGCTATCAGTGTTAATCGAAAGCGATTTGGCCGATATCAGCCACGTTTTGCTGATTAAAGACGGCTTTCCGGATACTGACATTTTGATGGATGCCATTTTGAATCTGCATAACGATGATGATGGTAAAGAAGCGTTGACTGAACTTGGTATGCCGCAAGGTTTTGAAGCTATGAACGAAGAAGACGCAGAATTTATGATTGATTTGATGCAAACGTTACTTGACTAGCAGGTTCATTGGCATCTTACTGCCGTCATAGCCTATTAGGCTACAATAATGCTAAGCAACCATCGCTATGGTCTATCACGTCATAGCGATTGAGCAAAGTGGTGGCCTAATAGCATTTTTATTAATACTTTTTGAATAACTTTTTAATCGCTTTTTGCATAGTGCTATGACTAACAGGACACGCTTATGTCTGATTTAGATCTCATCAAAGAAAGTGAAATGGCAGCACGGCGCGTCTATCGTCTTTATTCGCGTAAAATATTTATCGCACCCAACAACCGCCATTTTCACGAACAACGTATCAATGCTGCCCTACTGTTAAACGAAAAAGAACCACTACAAGGCGCGGTAGCCGATTTTTTTTATGGCTGCTGGTATGACATCCCTTATGATGTCACCAATATGTTTACCCGCTTGCAAGGGCGCATGCTGCCGCCTATCGAGCAAGGCTTTCGTGATTGTATCGATAAAAAAAGCTATATCCAAAAAAACAGTATGCTGGCAACGCGCTGGAGCGTACTGGTCTCACCATCTTTAAATGAACAGACGCAGCGCCTGCGTGTCAGTAGCGATGACGCCAAAGAAATCGCTAAAGACATCACCAACGATTTGATGCTCGCGCGTGACAATCAAGACTGGGATACCATAGAGCAAATCGAAAACGAGTTTTTTGCCCATTGTATCGCGCGTCACGACCGTCTGGCATTCTCCTTGGTTTGGTTTCGCTTGGGTAAAAGCGATTGGCAATTCGATGCGCGCTGGAATGACTGTCAGCAAAAACTTGAGCAAACCAAAGACACACAAGACGCTTAACGTGCTTATTTTTCATAGCATCATCAACATTCATCTAACGAGTAGCCGCTATGTCTTCTTATTTAAACGCTGATAAAACCTATCTGACCTTGACCCCAGCTGGCATTTTTGAGGCATTTTCGCAAAGTGAACCAACGCCTGAGCAGTTATCCTTGCAAGATTTATTGTCGCATAACGAGACGCTGCTGGCCGCTGACTGGCTCGAGCGCTATTCTGATGAATGGTTAGACAGCTTTTTAGAACATGGCTGGATTGAGAAGCTGTCGCTATTTTTGCCCGCGCCAAATTTGCCGCTTGATCAATTTTTACCGTATGTGGTTTCAAGCTTGTCGGGTAAACGCCGCGCGGCGATTGGTTCTGATGAAGGGTTTTGTCTGGCACGGATTGGCTATAGCCAAGAAGAAGCGGATATGCTCAGTGTGGCGGCGGCGGACTTTTCAGGCTTTATGCTACGCCAAAAACAACGCGGCTGGGCAGTAGAGAGCCAAGCGATTTCTTTCTTTCAGCAAGTTGATTTGCTGATTCCTGAAACCAGTTTTGTATTTTTATGGATTGATGGCTCAGGCTACGTGCTTATCATCGATGGCGAACCTTTAACCAACAACCGTGCCTTTGTTGAGTTGGTATGGGCGCTTAAAACGTCTGGGCTTAGATTTACTAATTAGACCGAATATTTAGCAAACTACACTTAATAAAACCAGTTGCTTCTTATAAATGCACTCTTTAACCATAAGCGGTGCATTTTTTGTATCTGTAACTTAAACTACTGAATATGATAATAAAAATTACCATTTATAATTTTATCGCGTAATAACAATACCCTTAGAATTAACAATAAAGGTTTAAACGTTAGATTATACTTATTATAAGCAACTGTTTACTTTTCCGTTAAATTTATAATTTTAATAAAAACCTCCATTGCTAGATTTTCCTCATCTTCACATTTCCAATGTTTTAAATCATCTTTATTAATAACTACATTCCCCGAACGTGGCAACTTTTGCCAAACCTTGCATTCTTGCTTATTTTTAGGACAGTTTATGGCTTCGCTAACCACTGTGCGCGTACGTTATCAAACGATTGAAATTGGCAGCACCGACATCCACATTTGTACTTTACGTGACAATCAACAATTTAGTGACCCTGATAATGAGGCGCTGGACCTTGGTATTTGCTCGGCGTCGTGGCCGATGTTTGGCGTGATTTGGCCGTCAAGCTTGGTGCTGGCCAATCATATGCTTGATTATGATATTGCAGGCAAGCGTATCTTAGAAGTTGGCTGCGGTATGGCATTATCAAGTCTACTACTGAACCATCGCCATGCCGATATTACAGCGACCGATTATCATCCGACGGTTGAGTATTTTTTAGATAGAAATACCACGCTAAATAATAATAAAGAGATTAACTTTGAGCGCTTAGACTGGGCTGAAGACAATAGCCATCTTGGCAAATTCGATATCATCATTGGTAGTGACTTGCTATATGAAGACCAGCATATTGATATCTTAGCGGAGTTTATCGAACGTCATGCGCTGCCAACTTGTGAGGTTATCGTCGTTGACCCTGGACGCGGGCGCAAAAACAAGCTGACCCATAAGATGGTTGAATTTGGCTTTAGCAGTCAGCACGTGAAACCTGAGGACACCACTTATCTTGAGCTACCTTTTAAAGGGCATATTTTGACGTTTTCGCGTTAATATTTAAAACAATCAAAACTTATAGAATAAAAAAAGACGCCATTTTACGGCGTCTTTTTTATGCATTTTATATCGCGATTTATTGCTAGTGTCATTTATAAGTTTATGTATTTACAAGCGTCGAACCAAAGGTGGTTGCACACGTGAATACATGATTAATGAGATACCATTAGATATCAGCTCAATGGCCAATAGGACGCCAAGAATATAAGTCGCTGACTGCGGATAGCTGGTGAATATCATGATAGCCAACGCAATCGAGATAAGCCCTGAGATTAATATTGGCACAAAAGCCACGGTTCGGCGTAAACCAAAAGCAACTATTACTCTGACAATACCCGTTGCCATAAATAAAATCGCAATCACCATGGTTAGGGTCAAAATACCTTGTAGCGGGTTTTGTAGTAGCTCAATACCAATAAATATGCCAAGTACACCGCCGATGGCCGCCAACACTTTACCCGTCGTGGTATAAGCACGGAACAGGGCAATAAACTGTAAAATACCAACCAAAAGAAAGACGAATCCAGCCAGTTGTTCGGCAGCGAAACTGGCGCTAAGCGGATTAAAAAAAGCAAAGATACCGCCAAGAATACTGATGATACCAACGACTAGCCACAGTGTACGACTCATAAGATCCCCTTACTTTATATTTACCCCACTCTCAACTTGAAATAAGCAAATCAAACTGAAGAGGCGGGTTACCAAGTTTTTTGTTGAGTACAAAGCACAGATTGTGTGAAAGAATCTTACGAATCAATCGATGAGACAAATGCCATAAATCTCTTGCTCGTACCCTTTGTATATTAAATCGTTCTGATAGCTGACCAATGACTGTTTCAACGATACGGCGGGCTTTCATCAGCCGTCTTACCACAGGTTTGGGTCTATCTTCTTTCATATTAGCTCTGAGTGGCGTTTGTAA
>NZ_LXWA01000065.1:0-21540 GCF_001652315.1 Psychrobacter sp. SHUES1
AGCTTTGGCGCGTAACCTGCACTTCGCAAGGGTTTGGTGACGACTATTTTGTAATATTGCTCTACCATTAAATAGATATTGATGATAAATTCGTCTATGGGCATCTCACAACTCCATTGTATTCTTGGTCGAAAACAATAGATTAGTGAGGTGCTCTTCTTTTTTCAATCACTTTCGAAGTTGAGAGTGGGGTATAATGTGTAAATTATTCAAATAATTATATGAACTTATAAACGTTAGAAAAGTCATCTATAGAACGGCAGGTAACCATAAAAAAAGCATAGCTCGTTTAACGAACTATGCTTTTAGAAATAATCAGGCTTTAATACGCTTGCTATATAAGTGGAGATTTATTTATTGCGCAGCGCGGTCAGTAGACGCTGGTGAATACCTTCAAAGCCGCCATTCGACATAATGACAATCGCATCGCCCGCTTGAGCGTTATTAATAATATGCCCAATAATCGCCTCGGTACTAGGCAATACTTGCTGGCTTGCGATATTGGGATTGTTAGCTTTGGCATTATCAATGACGTCTTTTAGACCCCATTCAAGTCCGGTTGGCTCATACCATAAAGTATGGTCGGCAAGGACGGCAGACTCAGCCAAGCTGTCTTGGTGAATACCCATTTTCATGGTGTTGCTGCGCGGCTCGATAATCGCCCAAATCCGTCTGTCTGCCAGTTTCTTTTTAGCGCCATCTAAGGTAGTGGTAATGGCGGTTGGATGATGGGCGAAATCATCAAATACCAAGATGTCGTTGACATCGCCAATCAGCTCCATACGACGTTTGATACCAGCAAAGGCGGATAATGCCGCGCACGCAGCTTTGATATCCACTCCAATGTTATAAGCGGCGGCAACCGCAACTAGCGCATTATTAACGTTATGAATGCCGCTCATCGACCAATCGACAATCGCGGTATGCTCATCGTTCCCTGCAAAGCTGACGCTAAATTGACCGCCATCAGCGCTGATAAGCTCGGCTTGCCAGTCGCTAGTGTGCTGTAAATTTTGCTCGTCTTTTTTATAATCAACTGACTGTTTATCAATAACGGCTGTCCGCCAAACTGGCGTCCAAACACCCTTTGCTAAAGTCTCTTCTAGACTGATGGTCGCCGCTGGCATGATGATTTTGCCGCTACTTGGAATCATACGCACCATATGGTGAAACTGGGTTTGGATAGCGTTTAGGTCAGCGAAAATATCGGCATGGTCAAATTCAAGATTGTTTAAAATAGCGGTACGCGGGCGATAATGGACGAACTTTGAGCGTTTATCAAAAAACGCTGAATCGTATTCATCGGCTTCAATAACGAAGTAGCCGATTTTTTCTCCACTGCCATCAGCGACTTTTTCAGCACCCAAGTAGCTGCTATGGGCAAAGACTTGTTGCAGGTGTTCATCGCTCGTATTAACCAAGGGCACGCCGCCAATCAAAAATCCTGTATCAATACCGGCATAATGTAATATCCACGCCAGCATGGTGGTCGTGGTGGTTTTACCATGCGTACCAGCCACAGCGATGACATGGCGCGATTGCAACACTTGCTCGGATAAGAACTGCGGCCCTGAGGTATAGCGCAGGCCGCTATCGAGCATATATTCGATGACATCCATGCCACGCTTCATAGCATTACCAACCACCACCAAATCAGGCGCTGGCTGCAAATGCTCGACCAAATAACCTTCGGCAATGGTCACGCCTGCATTTTCAAGTTGGGTGGACATCGGTGGATAAACATTGGCGTCTGAGCCTGTGACCGTATGCCCAAGGCTGCGCGCCAGTAACGCCAGCGAGCCCATAAAAGTACCACAAATACCAAGAATATGAATATGCATAGACGTTCCGTACACGCTTAAAAAAAGGAGATTGAGCTTGAATGTCAGCCAACAGGTAGTGGTGCAGCAGGCAGTTTAGTAGACAGCTCAATAATCAAAGCCTCATTGTAAAGTAAACACCATAAGATGACCAATAAAAAACGCCTAGTCAGTAGGCGTTGTGTGGACTCTCAATTTGGCTGAGGTAGGCAGTTATTTATTTACGAGAAAGGGTGTAGTCATCGTTAAGATTGGCATCAGCGTCCATCATAATCAAATGGTTGTCACTGATTTTATAGGTTTCGATGTTTTTTCTCTCATAAACGATGGTGATTTTATCGTCATCTTGGCGATAAACCCCTGATTCTAACAAAGGCGGAACGGTCGGCGCTGCATCATTAAAAACACTGGTTTTTAGCACAGAGCCATCAGCGAATAAATTTAAGGTAACCTTGATATTATCGCAAGAAGCACACGGTACCACACCGCCATAATCGCCCATCAAGGTGGCTTGTAAGCTGCTGTCGCTATTGGCGGCCGAAATCATCGGCGCGCGGCGACTGTTATCACTTGAGTTTGCCGCTGCTATCAGTGATTGGCCTTCTGCATTATCTGCCTCATCCACTGCATCGTCAGTCAGATTATTTTGAACATCAACATCCTGCAAGTCAGCAAGTGCGACACTATTGGTAGTCTGAGCACCTTGCGTCGTTGTGTTATTGGCAGTCGTAGAAGATGAGGCGCTATCACAGCTCGTGAGTAGCAAACAGAGCGGCAGCGCTAGCAAGGGGCGCGTACAGCGTCTCATAGCGGTAATTGCAGCGGAGGAATAGGGTAAGAGAGTAATCATAGCGTTACCAAAAAACATTTTTTAATAGTGGGTTTAAGCCTTGTCAGTAGGATAACTAATTAAAGTCTTGGTAAAAGTTAAAGAAATTGTGAGGGACAATCTTAGCGCCAACAGGCAGCGCTTGCGACCCTAACTTCGTTAAATTATGTGATAAACCTCATGGTTTTGATAGCAAAGCTCGCGCTGAGGTCTTGCAAACACTGGCTATATACATTTAAAGTGCAATTAAGACTACCGTTATTCCATTAGGGTAAATAAACACCTTGGATATATCAAAGTGTAAAAGTGACTAGAGCGTGTCGTTAATTAAACCCTATGGCTTTAACCGTGCTAAAAACGCCTGAAATATGAGCCAAAAAAATAACCGTCCATGCATTGTGCAGGACGGTTATTGGCTACTCATAAGGGTAGTAGAAGCAGGTTAGCGGGCAGGGCGCACGATACGCCATAAAATTAATACATGTACCAATATCAAAATGCTAAATAAAATCAAAGATTGCTCAGGGATACTCAAACCCATAAACGTCCACTCAATAGACGCGCATTCACCAGAGCCGGCAAATACTTCTTTTAATACTTGCTGCATCGGTAGGGTATCAAGCCAATAATCTAAGCCGGGCCCACAAGAAGGCACTTGGTCGGCGGGCAAATGCTGTAGCCATACGTGCCGACCGGCAACTGCTGCTGCCCAGCCAATCCCAGCCAAACTGCCAAGCCATAATAGTAAGCGGACGATTTTTGATTTTGGGTCAAATATAGCGGCAATCAAAGCAAAGCCGCCCATAACCATCAGACCGATGCGCTGAAAGATACATAGCGGACAAGGCGAAAATCCCATATAACGCTGTAAGAAAAATAGCGCAAAGCTCATACCGATCACGGCCATGATTACTAAAAATACTTGCAGATTACGGTAAGTGGTCAGCTGTCGCATGGGGCGAATACTCTTATAAAATGCTCATTGATATAGGATAAAACTAATAAAAAGTAGACTGTTAAAAGGTCAAATTAATCAACCATTAGCGGTACTGTTGTAAAAATTCCATAAAATCTTCGGTTTCGGCGGCTTCAAGCTCTGCCTGCTGCAAGATAGATTTTTCGGCAAGTACTTCATATTTGGCTTGGGTGTTTGGGCTCAACGTCTGCTGTAATATCGACTCACGATGCTGCTGCGCCAAAGTAAAGCCAAGCTGCCATAAGCTGCCCAAACGTTTACTATCCGAGTTCACTTGTGCTGAGATGGTTGATTCAGAATGTCCCGCTTTACCTTGCATCAAGGCAACCGCTGTCCGATATTCATTACCACCATAATGCGCGTCAAGCAGCTCTGCCAATGGCTGCATACGGCTTAAGTGCATAAGCATCCAGCTTTCTAGGGTTTGTTCATCGCCATTATTAATGATTTGCAAGTTTTCGCGGCGACCTTCGTTGACCACGCGTTCTAAATTAACCGCCAACGCCTCTTCTTCTGCTGGCAGCAGCTCTGGCGAATCACTCAGCAAGCAGTACAACGCCATCACTTCTAAAAAGCAGGCGCTAGATAAACGAATGCCAATATCGCTATAAGGGTCGAGGTCGATAGCACGAAACTCAACGTAAGCGATACCGCGACGCTCAAGCGCTTCGGTTGGGCTCTCGCCACTCATCGCGATTTGTTTGGGGCGAATCGGACTATAGTATTCATTTTCTATTTGTAGAATATGGTCATTGATTTGTATCGGATTGCCGTCGGCATCATCTAAGCCAAGTTTCTCAAAGCTTGCATGCGGGGTCTGAATCGCACGGCGCAGTCCTTTGATATACTCGGGCAAATTATTATAACGAATATCGAGATGTTCTTGCACGCTGTTGGTATAGCCAAGCTTGCCCATACGTAGGCTGGTCGCCGTCGGTCTATAGTAGGTTGAGTCATTGAGCAGCTCAAGGTCATGCTCGATACCTGACACAAAGCACGGACAAACGCTAGGGCTTGCCCCCAATAAATACAGTACCAAACTGGTCAGACGTTTAAAGTTACGAATCAATCCCAGATACTTGTCATTTTTAAATTCGGTTAGGGTCAAATCTTGCGCGTTTGGCGTTTGCGCTTGCCACGCGGCAAATAAATCATCGCCAAACGATAGGTTATAGTGCAAGCCGGCAATCGTCTGCATACGGCGACCATAACGGATACCAAGTCCACTACGATAGAGGGTTTTTAGCTTACCCGTATTAGAGCTGCCATAGTCTGCTAGCGGAATATCTTCATCTTTTGATGACAGCATACACGGCATTGACAATGGCCACATCAGCTCGCCTTCAGGCATACCTTGATAAACCAATAAATGCAATTGGCGCAACATGGTTAGCGTTTCTTTTGGAGAGGTTTTTGGGTCAGTGATAAGTTCGAGCAGACTTTCAGAGTAATCGGTGGTGATAAATGGATGGGTGAGCTTGGAGCCAAGCTTGGCTGGATGCGGAGTTTGCGCCAAGTAGCCATCAGGTTTAACCCGCAGCCCTTCTTTTTCGATACCGCGCAGCATGCCGCTTAAATGCTTGCTATCAAACCAGTTTGGAATTTTAAAATCGACAAAGCTGCTCGCAAAATTACTCATAATAGTCATCTGTTGTTATTAGTTATGGTCGGTCGCCACACAATCGCTGTGCAACCGAAAAAACGGGTTATAGAATCACGTCAGTTTAGCCCAAAGCCGCCCCAAAAACCACGTACAATTACAAATACAGTAAGCTTCACTGGCGCTCAAATAACGGTTGTTTGGTTTATAAAATTGGTTAAACAGCACAGCTATTAGTCAAATCTGCTGCTCTAAATCAAACAGCTATAAAGCAAAAAAACATCTACTTATCAGGTAGATGCTTTAGATAACTCATTACTTAATATAAACAGGCTTACGAAAACTCTAATTCCGTCTCAAAACCTTTTAGAATATGACGCGCCATTGCAAGGTTTGATTTTTGACGGTCAAGTACAAGGTATAAAAATAAGCTGTCATTACGTACCAATGGACGTAGCAAATGATACTGCTTGCTCAAAGTGATAAGAATGTCTTCGATGTTCTCATCTAAATTTAGCGCTGCTGCTACTTTGCGCTTAGAGCGTAGTACTTCGGTGTTGCCAGCCGCTGCTAGCTCAAGGTCGATGCCAGAGCCAAGCGTGGCCATTGCAAGACCAGATTCGCTGTCTACTAGCGCGGCGCCGATAAAGCCGTCGATGTCATTTAGTGCGTCAAGTGATATAGTCAAAGAACTTATAAATCGCCACACAGCCATAAGAAATAAAAGAACAGTGTGTCAACACAATCTAGCCGCCATTCCTTACGTTTTTGTTTGACCCAAGCCCACATTTGCTCGATAGGATTCAAATCAGGACTGTAAGGTGGCAGCCATAAAATAGTGTGCCCTGCATCTTCTATAAGTTCAGTTGTGTCTTTGCGCTTATGGAAGGTTGCATTATCCATAACGATTACACTGTCTTTCGGTAAGCTTGGTAGCAGCAGTTGTTCAACCCAGCTATGAAATACATCACTATTGACACTGCGATCATAAAGTCCAACAGCGAACAGCTGATTATTGTAAATAGCACCTATCGCATTGGTTTGGTTTTTAAGCTGCCAGTTGTATTGTCCAAAGCATTTTTTACCTCTATTAGAGTAACCGTAAGGCCTGTTTTCATGAGACTTAAAGCCACTTTCATCAAGATAGATAATAGGCTTATCATCAAACTCAAATTGCGCTAACTTTTCAAGAAATATTAAACGTTTTTTATCATCTGCTTTTGGATGAGTTAAGCTCTTTTTTTTGAGTGATGCTGATTCGTTTTAATGCAATGCCTATCGCTCTTTGAGTACAATTAAAACGCCGAGCTCGTTCGTGCTGATAGTCATCAGGATAAGCCTCTACATCCGCTCTCAGTAATGCATCGTCTATTTTAGTTGGGGTAAACTGACGTTTTTTACGCTCAGGAAATTTTTTCCAACGCTGAATAGTGTTGGTGCTAATTTGATATTCCTCGGCAAGTTGTCGAATGCTATAGCCTTCTGCAAGCTTATTGAGGATCAGTTGTCGGTAGTCTTTTGAGTATGCCATATTATATACTGTAGCGGATTTTTGTTTCTTTTACTATAACTTCGCCATGAGGGGGTGCCTTCATAATTTGGGGTAGGAGTAGGATTTTTTTAGTGATTATTCTTTATGAGCAAAATCCTTTAATCAACAATCTTCTAACAACAATCTTTTAATAAAAGGCTCGCAAGCATAAGCTTTACAAACAGGTTAAGCGCTCACTCATACAACAGATTGATTAGACTAGCTACTCAGAAGAAGGCGGTATTTAAGCACATCCCCATAAAAAAACAATCGTAAACCGATTAAAGCCACCTTTTACCAGATTATCGGTCAAAAACGACTTTTTCAGTTTACGATTGTATACTTAAATTATCCCAACAATACTATATTGCTTGACTAGGTTACTTCTATAACGAAACTATTATCTCGACTTATTTAAAGAGAAAACGATGAACCACAGCCGCAAGTCGTAGTGGCATTTGGATTGGTGACAATAAAGCGCGCGCCTTCTAAACCCTCGGTATAGTCGACGGTCGAGCCTTGCAAATACTGATAGCTTAGCGAATCGACGACTAAGGTCACATCATCATTATCAAAATTGGCATCATCTTCATTGAGCTCATTGGCAAAGTTAAAGCCATAAGAGAAACCTGAACAGCCGCCGCCCGTCACATAGACACGCAGCATAAGATTGCTGTCACCTTCCTCTTCACGTAGGCGACGTACTTTTTTTGCCGCGCTGTCGGTCAAGTTTAAGGCGGTTGGGTCGACTGGTTGACTTGTGCTTGGATTAAATTGATTGGCTGATTCGTTCATATCTACCTCAGTTGCTAAAATCAAATGATTTGTTTTTTATTTCTGCGAGGTCGTCTATTTATACTGGATAGGGCGACTGATAAGTAGCGGCTGATAACGCCTAGGCTACGGTAAAATTTTTTATATTTGTTAAGGCATTTAGCAATGTAACATTTTAGCAATGTAACTTAGTATTGAAACATTATTGTGGCATGGCAATTTGGTGAATAGCAATACGGCCGCTACTTAACTTTAAACGCTCAATTTCGAACACCTAACTGCATGATGTCAATAGTATTTTACTAGTATAACATAATTGGGGTGCTGATTGATTTGTCAAGGGTGACAGTAGCGTTTGCAACTATATAGTAGTTTTACATGCCAAATAGCGGTTTTAAATGCCAAAACTTGTAATCGTTCGCATGCCATTATGATCGCAAGTGGTTTTTAGCCGTATAAAGGTTTGAATTTAAAATAGTTATTTAATCGTTTGCCTATGCGCCAAGCGTTTGAAATAATAGCCGCCTGTAAACATGCCAGACGTGTGTTTTTATTGCCTTAAGTTTTATATTATTGTTGAGATGAAGAAATTATATGATCGAATTTAAAGACGTTGGCGTTCGCCGTGATGGTCGTGAGTTGTTTGCAGGGGCAAGCTTTCAGCTCCATCCGGGCCATAAAGTTGGCTTGACGGGCAATAACGGCACCGGTAAATCCACCTTGTTTGCCTTATTATTGACGCAAATGGGCACCGGCGATACCGAAGTGACGCTTGATAAGGGTGAGGTGAGCATTCCTGATAGCTGGCAGGTGGCGCACATGGCGCAGGAAGTCGGGGCGAGCACGCAGACGGCGATAGATTATGTGCTAAGCGGTGATGAGCAGTGGTATGAGATTAATGCGGCGTTAAATGATTTAAGCAGTGTCAGTGACGATCAGATTGGCGTATTGCATCAGCAGTTTGATGAAATTGACGGCTATCGTACGCCGACCAAAGCGGCCCAAATCATGGCAGGTCTTGGTTTTAAGACCAGTCAGCATGAATTGCCCGTTGAAGGGTTCTCGGGTGGTTGGCGTATGCGTTTAAACCTTGCCAAAACCTTGATGAGCCGCGCCGATTTAATGCTCCTTGATGAGCCAACCAACCATTTGGATTTGGACGCCATTCTTTGGCTTGAGACCTGGATTAATGCTTATACCGGTTTGGTGATTGTTATCTCGCACGACCAAGCGTTTTTGGACGCCACCGTCGGTCATATCTTGCACGTCGAACAACAAAAAATCACCCTTTATACAGGTAATTATCAGCAGTTTATCCGTACCCGTCACGAGCGTATGGCGCAGCAGCAGCAAGCGTTTGAAAAGCAACAAGCAACCAAAGCCCATTTGGATGACTTTATTCGTCGTTTCCGTGCCAAGGCCAGTAAAGCCAAACAGGCGCAAAGCCGTATTAAGCAGCTTGAGCGCATGGCGGAGCTGTCGCCGATGATGGCAGACAATCCGTTCTCGTTCCGCTTTTATGAGCCGGCCAATATGAGCTCGCCGCTGATAGAAATGAGCAATGCTGATATCGGCTATAGCGAGACGCCGCTTTTGCATAATGCCAACGTCCAAGTAACGCCCGACACCCGCCTTGGTTTATTGGGGATGAATGGCGCGGGTAAATCGACCTTGATTAAAGCCTTGGTTGGTGAAATTGGTATTTTATCAGGCAGCTATCGCGTCTCTGACACCTTAAAGCTTGGCTATTTTAATCAGCACCAAATGGATACTTTAGACGCCGCAGCGACACCGATGCAAATGCTGCGCCGCCTAGCAGGTAAAACCTCTGATGCCGAACTACGCTCGTTCCTTGGTAGTTTTGACTTTCGCGGCGACCGTATCGATACCCCAAGTGAGCTGTTTTCTGGTGGCGAGCGCGCGCGTTTGACTTTGGCATTAATCGTTTGGCAGCGTCCAAACGTGCTGGTTCTCGATGAGCCAACCAACCATTTAGACTTACAAATGCGTCAGGCTTTGACCATTGCCTTGCAAGGGTTTAAAGGGGCAGTGGTGCTGGTATCGCATGACCGTGAGCTGATTGCCAACGTCTGCGACGAGCTGTTTTTAGTGCATGACGGCCAAATCGACGAGTTCGATGGCGATATCAGTGACTACGGTAAATGGCTAGCAGAAAAACGCAAACAAGAAAATGCCTCGGACAAAAATACCGGTAAGAAAAAGAACAAAAAAGACAATAAGAAATCCGTTTCACGTGAAACAGATACAGGTTCGGCAAACAGTCAAATGACCAAACCATCAGTCAGCCAATCAGATCAAATAAACAGTAAAGCGTCAACTGCACCTGTAAATAATAAAGCCGCTCAGCCTTTGATTAGCAAAGAAGAGCAGCGCAAATTGGCTGCTGAGCAGCGTAAGCTCACCGCACCGATACGCCGTGAGATTGAAAACACAGAAAAAGCTTTGGCTAAAATTGATGAAAAATTGGCCAGTTTAGAAACCAAGCTTGCCGATACTGAGCTGTACGAAGAAAGCCGCAAGGCTGATTTATTGCTATTGTTAGATGAGCAGACTGCGCTACAACAGCAGCATAGTGATAATGAAGAAAAGTTGTTGCTAGCGATGACAAATTTAGAAGAAATGGAAGCGCGTTTCCAATAAAAAGTTGTCACGGCAAGGTGACAGCGTGATTATTTAAGCGCTTAATATAGTGGCTATATATAGTCACTATATATAGCCACTATAAAAACTCGTCGATATAAAAAAAGGGAGAGCCTAAGCTCTCCCTTTTTTATGCCATTATTCCATCCGGTATTTACCATCTCCATAAGACAGTATTTTAATAGTAGTTGTGCAAAGTTCACAGTTTATTTGACCAGCAGCGGCTTTCGATAAATCCAAAATACGACCTTTAATATAAGGTCCTCTATCAGTAATTTTTACGATTACGCTCTGCTTTGTCTTTTTGTTGGTCACTTGTACCTTCGTACCAAACGGCAGCGTTTTATGCGCGGCGGTGAGGGAGTTCATATTGAAGATACTGCCACTTGCGGTACGTTTGCCGTGGAACTTACTACCATAATAACTGGTGTTGCCGGCAAAAACAGTCGTACTTAACAGTAGCGATAAAGTGATGACTAAAGACTTGATTAAATAAGACATTTAATACCTATTTCTTGTTGATGAGATAGACAGATACTCTTGCCTATGTTACCCATACTCCCTGCGAGTACAAATAATAAAGGCATTTTACAAGAAAGAGCTTGTTATACCCTTACAGGTATGTAAAAGAACTACTAAGGTCAAAAGGGCGCTGTTACGCCTGCAAATCTATGATTCTCCACTGCTCAATCCTATTAACCACTCTTTAATTTTGTTAACAATATCTCCATTATTACTTATAAATATAGCCTTTATACTTAAGGTAACTATCTATTTGTCTAACAGTTTGGGTTGGTGTTGTTGGCCGTTTATTATTGTTATGATGATACGTAGATGACAATAACAATGATAACGACCAGACGTTATATGCGTTATATCGCTCTCATACAAACCGGTCCATCGTTTCGTTTACATTGGCATAGCAGTCTTATTCACAGGCTTTTATATTGAGGAAAATTAACATGGCAGAAAAAAATTACTATGACATTTTGGGCGTCAAAAAAGATGCCAGCGATGCTGAGATTAAAAAGAAATATCGTAAGCTGGTACGCCAATATCACCCTGACGTCAGTGATGATCCAGACGCTGATAATAAAATCGCGGAGATCAACAATGCTTATGAAACCCTTAGGGATAAAGATAAGCGTGCAGAATATGATGCCATGCTAGACAATCCTTTTGCTGGTGCAGGCGGCGCTGGTGGCTTTGGCGGTTTTGGTGGCCAATCGGCTGGTGGTCAAGGCGGTTTTCGCTGGGAAGACATCAATGATCAGTTTGGTGAAGGTCAAGCTTATGGTGGTGGCGGTTTTCGCTTCGATGATATCTTTTCAGCCTTTGGTCGCGGTGCGCGTGGACAAACTGGTGGCCGCTCACAAAGCAGCGGCTTTGAGCAGTTTGGCGGCGGTTTTGGCGCGCAAGACAGTCAAGGTCAAGACCAACATGCGGAGATTACCGTGGATTTGGCCTCGGTCTATAGCGGTGATGACTATAGCATCAAGTTAAATGTGCCCGTTCGTCAGGCGAATGGTAGGGTCGATTATGAAAATAAAACCCTTAAAATCAAAATTCCTAAAGGTATCACCGATGGCAAGCAAATCCGCTTAGCAGGACAAGGGGCTGCTGGTATCGGCGGTGGTAAAAACGGCGATTTATTTTTAAAGGTTAAAATCAGTCACGCTGGTAATATCCGTATTGAAGGCGCCGATGTTTATCAAACCGTTAATATTGCGCCTTGGGAAGCGGCGCTCGGTGAAAAAATTACCGTTAATACCCCAGCTGGCTCGCTTGGGGTGACGATTCCTAAAAACAGCAAATCAGGTAGCAATTTACGCCTAAAAGGTAAAGGTATTCCTGCGAAGCAAGCGGGCAATCTATATTTAACCTTAAATATCGTCAATCCTGATGTCAGCAGCGAGGCGGCTATAAAAGCGTATGAACAGCTTAAAGAAGCGTTTGCTGATACCAGTATCAGCCGTTAACGACGGGTATTAACAGCTATTATTAACGATTGGTGCTATCAGTTTTTAACTGTGATGAATCATGAATAATCGCCTTGTAATAGAGATAAAGACCATACGATAAAATAAAGCGCAAACGAGGATAATCATTATGAAACACTCGCCTGAATTTACCGACATTATCTTGAGCCTAGATGAGCTCGTATCTGCCTGTGGGCAAGAGCGCCAATGGGTCATCGAATTGCTTGAAGAAAATATTATCGAATATGATGTACCAGAGCGTCAGCAGTTTACTGGCTATCAGTTGACGACCGTGCGCCGTGCCTCGCGCCTCAGCCGTGACTTTGAAGCCAGCGTACCAGCGATTGGTTTAATACTGGAGTTACTAGATGAGGTTGAGCAGCTGCGTCAATTTAAGCGCCAGCTTGATATGCAGATGCCAGTGATTGAAGTAGACGTCGAGCATTTAAAATAATAGCCAATGTCTTATTATTATCCATAAAAAAGGGTCTCTAAATGAGACCCTTTATACTATTAAAAATACCGCTTTAAAAATGACGGTTTTTCAATAAAACTAACGTCAATAACTAATAACTAACGCGCATATTTTGGATCAGCGGCAGCAGTAAATAAGACGTCTGTTGATGAGTTTAGCGCAGTTTCAGCGGAATCTTGTACCACCCCGATGATAAAGCCAATTGCCACCACTTGCATGGCGATATCGTTTGGAATACTAAATAAGCTTGCTGCCAATGGAATTAAAAGTAGCGAACCACCAGCCACACCAGAAGCGCCGCAAGCACTAATCGTTGCGACCAAACTTAGTAGTAGCGCTGAGGCAAAGCTTACTTCGATACCAAGTGTATGCGCTGCTGCTAGGGTTAAGACGTTAATGGTAATCGCCGCACCGGCCATATTGATGGTCGCACCTAGCGGAATGGTGACTGAATAAGTGTCTTCGTGTAGACCTAATTTACGTGCAAGGTTCATATTAACCGGAATGTTAGCGGCTGATGAACGGGTAAAAAACGCGGTAATCCCTGATTCACGCAGGCAAGTAAACACCAGTGGGAAAGGGTTTTTACCCGTCTTAACTAAGACGATAATAGGGTTGACCACTAGCGCAATAAACAACATACAACCGACCAGTACCATCAAGATGCGCGCATAACCTGCTAGGGCGGCAAAGCCTGTCTCAGCGACGGTATTGGCAACCAAGCCTAAAATACCAAATGGCGCTAGCGCAATGACCCATTTGACCACTTGCGAGATGGCATCAGAAAAATCACTGACCACCGCCCGCGCGGTATCGCTGGCTTGACGTAGGGCAAAACCAATGATGATTGCCCACGCTAAAATACCAATATAATTGGCATCAGCGATGGCCTGCACAGGGTTGGCAACCAAATTCATCAGCAGGTTGGTGAGTACTTCTTGCAGGTTAGCAGGGGGTACTTGCTCAATGTTGGCATTGACCAATATTAGCTCGGTTGGGAATAAGAAGCTTGCGCCAACGGCGGTCAGTGCTGCCAAAAAAGTGCCGAACATATACATAATCAACACCGGTTTGACATACACCTCATTGCCACTGCGATGTTGGCTAATCGCTGCCATGACCAAAATAAAGACCAATATCGGCGCGACTGCTTTTAGGGCGCCGACAAATAGCGTCCCTAATAGGCCCAGCGCAACACCGATATTTGGCGCCAGCCAGCCAATCAAAACGCCTAATATTAAACCGATAATAATAAGCGGCACCAGCCCTATACGCTGGTACATCGCAATCAATGAACGCATCTATACACCCTCGACTTTGTCAATAAATATAAAATTTATAATAGAACGGAAAAGTAATCGAAGGATGGTAGCATTTTTTTAAGATAAACGCCTACCTTTAACCCATGCCTACCTAGGCACATAAGGTCAAGTAAAAGTGCACAATGTGAAAAAATAGAAGTGTTTTTTAAGACAAAAAATAGATAAGGTTTGTCGATTAAACCTTAAAATGGGTCAGCTCGTAGCCCAATTGTTGATAGGCTTTGTATTTATGCCGACCTTCTTGCGTACTCTCAGGGTCAGGTTTTATCAGCTCAAGCACCCGAGTAGGCTGGGCATTATTGGTCGCTGCCATAAAACGATTGACAGGATGGATGGTGGTATTTAGGACAATACCTTTAAAATCCGCTGGCATATAACTGCTAAGTAAAACAGGGGCTAATGCCTCATTATTATCTTGCACAGGTTTACTAGCATCTTTAGGCTCAGAAATAGTAGCGTGCAAAAGTCGCTGATGCGGTATAAAGCTTGCGCCATCATATGACCATAGCGCTTCATCAAGCGTCGATAGCAATTCATCATCTTTATCAATGAGAATCAAGAGCGGTTGGCTGCTTTTGTTCAGCGCGGTTTGGGTCAATTGACAAATAAAGCCCAAGATATCTTGGGCTTTACTCTCACTTAAAATATAAAAACTGATGTTCATAAATTCATTTTCATAAATTGGTATTTTACCAATAGATTATTAATAACAGATTAGGCATTGTTTGCGCTGTTTTTGAGGTATTGCATAAATAGCGGAACAGGGCGACCAGTTGCTGCTTTGTCTTGACCAGAATTCCATGCCGTACCAGCGATATCCAAATGCGCCCATGCTTGACCTTCTTCAACGAAGCGAGATAAGAAACAAGCGGCTGTGATAGCCCCGCCACCTTTACCACCGATGTTTTGCATATCAGCGATAGGCGAGTCAAGCTGTGTTTGATACTCATCATCTAACGGCATATGCCAGATTAAATCGCCCGATAAATGACTGGCGTTTTCTAGTTCAAATAACACGTCTTCGTCATTACTAAATACCGCTGAGCGCACGTGACCTAAGGCAACCACACAAGCGCCGGTCAACGTTGCCACATCAATAATGGCTTTTGGATTATAGCGCTGTACATAGCATAACGTATCGGCCAACACCAAACGACCTTCGGCATCGGTATTTAAGATTTCAACCGACTTGCCATTCATGGCTTTGACGATATCACCAGGGCGCGTGGCATCACCTGATGGCATGTTTTCCGCACAAGCAAGCGCACCAACGACATTAATTGGTAGACGCGCTTCACATAAAGCTTTAATCGTACCGAGTACTGAGGCTGAACCGCCCATATCAAATTTCATCTCATCCATCGCCGCACCGGGTTTGATTGAGATACCGCCTGAATCAAAGGTCACGCCTTTACCGACTAAGACGATAGGCGCATCATCATTGACAGTTTTTGCATCGCTGTTTTTGTCAGATTTTTTACTAGCAGCTTTGGTCGGTAATTTATCTGCCAAGGCTTTTAGACCGCCTGTTACTTTTGCACCGCTATTAGCGATTTTGCTAGCGCTGGCTTTAGCGCTAAAGTTAGATTTACCGCGGTACTCTAACAATACCAATTTACCTTCTTTGGCTGAACCTTGGGCAACCGCTAAGAAGCAGTTCATACCCAGCGCTGACATCTCATCTTCACCCAAGACGGTGACTTTTAATAAGTCAGGATAAGCTTTGGCAAGCGCTTCGGCTTGTTCGGCCATGTAAGCTGGGAAGCAGATATTGCCCGGCTCATTGGCGACATCACGGGTCAAGCTTTGACCAGCGAATACCGCTTGAGCAAAGTCTAATGCCGCTTGCAAAGACTGGTCGGCAAGTAAATAGATGTCGGTTAAAACAGGCGTGTTTTGCTCAGATTTATATTTGTCAAAACGGTAGCTTGCTGCGAGTAAATTCAAAGCAAACTGGCTGAAATGATTTTCTTCTAGCGCATCACCTAAAGCAACGGTGATAGAGTCAACACGTTTTTGCGTGCTTTGATAAATGGTATTAGCGATTTTCTGCAAGCCGCTATGACTAAGCTTATCAATATTACCCACACCGACGAGTAACAGCTGTACTGGATTTTCTTTAGCCGTTTTTTTATCACCAGCCAAGGCATAATCAGCGACGGTTTCGCAGGCTTTACCATTAAAATGTGATACTTCCATCAATTGCTTAATACGGCTTTGATAATCGCTTAATGTGGCTTCAGCTAAGATATTTTTCTTATCATCGATGAGTACCACAAGACAGGCGGCATCTTTACTTTTGGCTTCTTTTTTAAGTATTTTTTGTGTATGGGTTTTTGGCAGGGTTTGCGTTAATTTAATATTCATATAATTATCCTTATTAGAGTTATGAAATGCATATTTTATTAATGTATTCGTGCTTTTTAAAATAATACTTTTTAAACGCCGTTGCTTATGCAGCTAGCACAATAGTGTAGCATATTGCGAGGCGAGTGCGCAGCGAGCGCGGCGTCGCTATCAATATAGCAATCCTATATTTTTTGAATCGACTGCCTATTTATTTGTTCTGTTTAAAGTATTTATACTAATTAAATTTGGCAGAAACAGTAGTTTAGCAACAAAACCTAAAAAAGCGCGCTCAGGGATACCAAGGACAAACAAACTTTGCTAAATAGTATAAAGCAAACATACGGCGTAAATAGTTAATAGATTCACGCTTAGATTAAGGTATTCTTATAAATTATATACGCTGTAGGCTTTGTTAGTTTTAGCTATTATGAACCAAACAATCAAGGCTTATAGCAAGATGCATACAATGTTTTCCAACACATTTCACAGCCATTTTTGAGCAAAATATGCTAGGATTAGCGGTTATCTTTATCGCTACTATTTATAACGTAGCGCCAGTCAAACTGCGCTAAATTGTGCGCATACCAACCTTTTTTAAAGAGTGCCTATTGTGATATTACGCCGCTATATGACTCAACAAGTTGCCTCAACGACCGCTTTGGTGTTGGGGTTTTTAGTGGTGATGATGCTCGGCGGCCGCTTAATCCGTTACTTTGGCATTGCCGCAGAAGGCAATCTGGACATCAGCTTATTATTTACCATCATTGGTTATAATTTACCCTACTTTTTAGAGCTTATCCTACCGTTGGCATTTTTTATCGCGCTCATGCTAGTATTCGGGCGCTTGTATGTTGACCAAGAAATGGCGGTGATTAATGCCAGCGGCGTGTCGCGCGGTAAGCTTGGACGTTTGATGACGCCATTGATATTGGCATTATTTGTTGGAGAGGCGGCCTTATCTATTGTTGGAAAACCGTGGGGCGTACGCTCATCGGAAAGTGTTTGGCAGCAACAGGCATTGACCAGCGCTTTTGATTTGATTCGCCCCAATCAGTTTATCAGTAGTGGCAATTATCATTTGTACGTCGGCAGCTTGAGTGATGATAAAAAGCAATTGCAAGATGTGATATTGATACAATCTGAGCCTAAGCCTAAAGGCAATGCAGCAAAAAACGCGGCCGCTGATGTAAATAATAATATCGACCCAGAAACTGCTGAGCAGCTCAATATTCCAGAGCTACCAAAAGCCCTTATAGGCAAGAATAGTATCAGTAAAGATACCATTACCCTTGCCAAACGCGCTCAGCAAGTAGATACCGGCAGTAGCGGCGTCACCCAATTGGACTTATTCCAAGGTCGCCGCTATGAAGTCGGCGCGGGCAGTTTAAAATACAATCAAGTGGGCTTTGATCGCTACCGTATCACCTTGACCGAATCCTCTAAAGAAGTCATCACCGAAGCCAATATCGAAACCCAAGCGATTGGTCCATTATGGCAAGCCGCAACAGGCAGTACAGCAGTGAATAGCGAAAAAGCATTACGAGCGGCACAAGGGGAGCTTGGCTATCGTCTTGCTTTGCCTTGGCTGATGATTATTGCACCGATGCTGGCCGTGCCACTGGCGCAAGTACGTCCGCGTCAAGGTCGCTGGCTGCGCTTGTTCCCATCGATTTTATTATTTGTCAGCTGTGCGCTGGGTATTATTTCCCTCAAAAATGCGGTGAGTAAAGGCAGTGTTAGCGTTTGGGCGTATGCATGGTTGGTATTAGGCTTTATGGCATTGGCGCTCTATATGAATTGGGGCAGCCGCGTCCAACATCGTTTGCGCTTTCGCAAACCAGATGAGCTGTTAACCGTTAGCGAGCATCAAGGCAATATTGACCAAAAAAGCAATGGCTCACAAGGAGGACAATCCTAATGAGCGCTTTATTCTCTAAATCATCATCGTCTAATTCATCAAAGCCAAATTCGCCAAAAGCCAAACTGAAATTTGCGCCTAAACCAACCAATCTAAAAGTGCTGAGCCGTTACGTTAAACTAAACGCTTTGCTTGCCATCATCGGCGCGGTTATAGGCTTGTGGGCATTGCAGCTGGTATTTTCTTATTTGTCTGAGCTAGATTCGTTAGATGATAACTATACGATGGGCGAGGCGATTAAATATATCTTTTATCGCTCGCCTTACTTTTTAGAGCAATTTATCCCAACGGGCGCGTTACTTGGCGCCGTGGTCGGTTTGGGTTTATTGGCCAATAAAAGCGAGCTGGTCGTCATGCGCGCTGCTGGCGTCAGTGTTTATCGTATCGTCGGCTGGGTGTTGCAGCCTGCCTTGATTTTTGTGCTATTGGCATTGGTGATTAATCAGTTTGTCCTACCGCATTCGAATCAGTTGGCGCAAGAGATTAACGATGAAGATAACAGCTCGCTTGTCACCTCGGTACGCGGTTATTGGACGGTACAGCCACGCTTTGAGAGTGCAAAAGACGGCAGTGCCAAGCCAGATGGCAGCGATATTTTATATATCGATTATGCCGATGTGCAAGGCAATATCGGCGAAGTTAAACGTTGGCATTTGGATAATAATGGCAATCTGCAATCTGCTATTCATGCTGAGGGCGGCAAATATATCGGCCGCGAACCGATAGATACCGATAGCAGCAAGCCGAGCGAGCAATACCGTTACGAGTGGCAGCTGAATAATATGACCAAGCTGATGATTGGTCAGGGCTTTGAGAGTAGCCAAGCTATCGCACCGTCAGATACCTTGAGTTTGCCTTTTGCCCCTGAGTCGGTGTATTTACTCACTCGTAAGGCCGAAGATTTATCATTGACCCAGTTATATGAGCATCGCCAATTTATGCGCCAGCAAGGCACGCGCTCGTTAAGTCATGAGCTGGCCTTTTGGCAAAAGCTGCTGTCACCATTATCGATTTTATCGCTGGTAATTGTCGCTTGCTCATTCGTTTTTGGCTCACTACGTACGCATAGCTTGGGCTTACGCATCGTGGTGGCATTGCTATTTGGCTTGCTGTTTAGTTATGTGCAAGACTTGGTTGGCTTTGTTTCGCTCGCGACTGGATTCTCGCCATTATTAATGGTGTTATTACCGATTATCGCCAGTGCGATATTGGGTGGTTATTTGTTGAAGCGGCAAATGTAACCTTAAAAATGTAATTGTAAAAATATAACTTTAAAAATATAGTTCTAAAAATTTAGCCATAAAAAATCCCGCTAAGACATCATCTTGTTAGCGGGATTTTTGTTTGCTCAGTTTTTAAGTTGCTTAAGCTTAGTCTTTGGTCGCCATGGTAATGGTATAAGTTTTACCTTGTTTAACCTTTTCGCTATTACCAAACACTTCGGTAAATGAGCGCTTCATAAATTGACGCAAGCCATTAATCGTCACCACATAAAAACGCCCACCTTGACGCATGCGCGCATAGGCATCAAGGAAGTATAAATAATGCTGCTCTTTACCTACTTTGGCTGGCAAGTTCGACATCACAAGGCTAAAGTCTTTGTCTTTTGCCACATGATTAAAGCCGTTAGACAAATGCACATCAACATTTTTCAGACCGTTTTTCTCGCAATTACGGCGCGCATATTCTACCGCCATAAAATCTTTATCAATCAAGGTATGCAGTCCATTCGGACATTCACGCGCCGCCGTCATACCAAGCACGCCATAGCCACAGCCCAAATCTATCGAATCATCATCCGCTTGAAAATCCACATAATCAAGCAGCATCAAACTGCCATCATCGAGCTTTTGCGGCGAGAATATACCCCATGTGGTCGCAAAATCAAACGGCTTGCCCAGCACATCTTGGCGAAAGTTGATATCTTCACGCCAGTGTTCGGCGCTTTTTAACAGGTCAGCAGGGGGTCTATGGCTCATGGGATTCTCGGATTATTTAATAAATAGAAGGTTAATATACTATGGCAGGTATTGTAACGAGAAAAGGGCAGGTTTGCAGCTAGGGATTCATTTAAAATTTATCTTAGTTAAAGATAAGATTGATTATTATTGCTAGACTTAAATCCGCTTTAGCTAACTATAGAGTATTTTATGACAGACATTGTATTTACATCTAAAATTGATTTCTGGATTGGATTTACGCTCTTGGGAGGTAGCTTTATGATGATTGGCATTCCATTTTGGCAATGGAAGAAAAGTGAAAACGGCTCGTTAGCTAAAGCTATTTTTTTGGCATTTATTTTCTTACCTTTTATAGTATTAATGCTTATGCCGTTTTTTGGTACGAAATATACGTTATCAGACGGTCATCTTCTTATAAATAATGGTTTTTCTACGCAGCGTATTGAGCTTACAGACATTACTTATATTGCTCCAACCCGAAATATGGTTTCTGCACCAGCTCTGTCGTTAGATAGACTTGAGGTAGACTATAAAAATAAAAAGGTATTAATATCGCCAAAAGACAAACGATTATTTTACCAAGAAATAAAAGCGCGTAACCCTAGTATAGTGATAGCAAAATAAGGTAAGCATTTTGGTTTATCTAGGCGGATGATACTGGGTGTCCAACTTATTTTATCTTGTTCTTGACGGATCACTATCCTCAAAAGTCTAAAGACAATAGACCTCTTGCAAAAGTAGCAAAGGGAATTAAAATAAGAAGACGCTCATAACTTTTTAGGAACCATGCCAAACATAGATAAGCTACTCAAACAAAGTGACGCTGGTTTTAAACGCTACACTGGCATTCATAAAGCCACCTTTTATGACATGCTTGAGGCCATGCAAGAGCATGAAGCATCTAAAACCAAATCAGGCAGACCAAGCGTGCTCAGTCTTAAGGAGCAGATACTACTAGCCCTGACTTATTGGCGTGAATACCGCACGCTTTATCATATCAGTATGGACTTTGGTATTCATGAGTCTTCTGCTAGTCGTATCATCCGTAAAGTAGAAGACATCCTGATTGACTCTGGCAAGTTTGAATTGCCCAAAAAGCTCCCTAGTCGCGTCGATGAGGACATCAATTGGAGCGTCGTCATTGTTGATGCGACCGAAACCCCAATTGAGCGTCCAAAAAAAACCAAAGCGACTACTATAGCGGTAAGAAAAAACAACACACCTTGAAAGCGCAGGTTATCGTTCATTGGCAAACAGGGTTGATACTTGATGTGCAAACCTGCAAAGGGTCAATCCACGATTTTAAGCTCTATAAAGATACTTGTCCTGATTGGCTTCCTGACAA
>NZ_LXWA01000066.1:0-21310 GCF_001652315.1 Psychrobacter sp. SHUES1
ACCAAGCCGAGCTCCACTTGCATGCTGGTGACAGCGAACATAGCTTCCGTCTGTGAATACCCATTCCGTATCAACTTCTGCTCAAAGGCTAAAAAAAAATTCTCCCATAAACCAGTTTTCGACCAGCGGTTGAAACGACTATAGGCTGTTTTCCAAGAACACAATTCTTTAGGTATGTCACGCCAAGGCGCACCTGTACGCAGCTTCCACAGTATGGCTTCCATGACCTCTCGACTGTTTTGAGTTTGATAGCAGCCATGCTGTGTCATCGTTGATTGCAATTGATCCCAAAGCGTATCTGTTAGTGCTGTTCTTGCCATAACTTGTATTTCTCGCATCGTCTCAATAGATGCGGTATTGTAACTATTATTTATCGCTTATCCAATTGAAGACATGCCCTAATGTTTTACTAAAAAAATCGGTAATACTTTCTATCTTTTACTTGAAAATATATAAAAATCAGGTATCATTGTGCGTCTAAAGGGCCCATAGCTCAGTTGGTTAGAGCAGAGGACTCATAATCCTTTGGTCGTAGGTTCAAGTCCTACTGGGCCCACCAAATTCAAACCTTTACAGTCATTGACTTGTAAGGGTTTTTTATTGTCTATAATTCATGCGAATGTTTGGATGTAATTAATTTTTTGATACTATCTTGATACTTTGACCCTTGTAGTAATTAAAGTATGATAGCTACTAACACTATGTGTAGTGGCTGAAACATTACCGTTGTTATCTACTATCTTCTTAACGGCTTCTGCTTTAAATTCTGTGCTATAAGTTCTGGTTTTCTTCGTCATGGTAAACTCCTCATCGGGTCGTTAGTTTACCAAGTTTATCTCTACGGTTTCTTCAGCATAACTCAGATTTGGCTATAACTACTCTCCAGTTAATGATTCATAAGTAATTACACATTTTTAGGGAGCTCTCTAGAAATTATATTTGGCCATTATTTCAACTTGCTGACCTTCTTTTACTGATGATAACGTCTTATCGCTTCGATCTCTCCATTCAATACCAAAATCCAAATCGGGTAAATAATTATAGATAAGGTTGATGCTTTTTACATTTACAGAGGTATCAGACGCATCATCGACATTGATCTCACCATAACGCAGGTTACTAAAAAGCTTCTCGGTAAATTTATGTCTATAGCCTACCGTAAAGCCAGTTTGCGATATAAGCTTGCCGTCTTCTGCATCACAATCTGAAGCACTGGTCGACCCAAGGTCTTTTCCGACACATACTGTAGAATAAGCTCCCATCCCTTTACCGTTGTATACGCTCGCATGTAATGAGTCATTACCCAGTTTGAGTTTACCAGCCAAAGAAGCACCGACGCCTACATCTGAATCGTTTCCATTTTTAGCCTCACGCGCCGTGACCGCCACGTTATAGCTAAGATCAGATATGTTATTTTTATAGCTGACCACCATATCAGGCAGGTTGGCTTCATGATAAACAGGGTCTTGAGCTGTAAAACGAAGCCCCTTATGAGTGTAATGTACAGTTAAATCTGGACGAATATCAGCGCCGCCACCAGAGATGGTGCCCAATCCCGTACCTTTAAAGTCGAGCTGTTCAGTTAAAAGTGGGTAGACCGCTAAGAACTGGCCATTCCATGTCTTACCTACGGTCAAATCATCGAGCTGAACATAGGCATGGCGCAGCCGCAAGTCTGAACCGCCATTTGCAGCATTACCATAGAAATCCCCTTCAATAAAACCCGTTAGTTTTTTATCCTCTACGTTCTTCGTGGTTTTGAGATTAATCCGAGTTTGCCGCGCATTTCCTTTGAACTCAGACTCGCCTTCATCTGGAGAATAAAATATACCTTCGGCTTTAACATAACCACCGATACTTAAAGTTGTGTCTCCATTTGTGACAAGCTCTATTGCTTGTGCCTGTACGCATGCCCCAAGGACAGCCAAACTAAAAGACATTTGTTTGATATAAAGCATGATCTATACATTCCTTGTTTTGTTTTAAAATCCATTTCAATCCTTTTGAATCTCTACTGATACCGCATTTTTTAGTCTTATAAATACCAGCACCATATCCTTATATAAAAAACTTGCCTCCTGATTTAATTAAAACTTTCAAAAGCATTAATCGCGGCTTTTTTTGTTTCATCGATATTTTTCTTTTGTCCGCTGGCTTTATCAAGATATACCAACACGGACTCAGCCTTAGCAACGATGGTATTTAACACCGTACTATAATAGGTATATTCATGAATCAAGCTAGCGTTGCCAATCTTCTTAACTCGAACCCCAATCCATAAGATGTCAGGGTGAGTCACTGGTTTAAAGTATTGGCATGAAGATGCTGCCATGACTGAAAAGGTATTTTTATTAAATAGATTTAATTGACTGTTATAGTAAATACGAGCGTTTTGGGCATAAGTGTAATAGACCACATTATTAACATGACCAAAGGAGTCCATATCGCCCCATTCTACTTGTTGAGAATAGATAACCGCAAAGCCATGCATGGGATGGTGTTTGTCTTTATTCAGTGTCTCTTGTATTTCCGGTAATATAGCTAAAGCCTTCATAGTTTTCTCGTCTCGTCATACTAATAAACATACATATTATTAATACACACGTTAAAATTATCAGTAAGCTTGAATGATTGTTTTAAAGTCATTGGAAGACCTTTTTAAATTAAATCAGTTTTTCTGCGCACATCATGCGCATTCTTTTTTTATCAAGCTTACCCACACTGGTTTTAGGCATTTCCACTAAAAACTTGATTTCACTTGGCACGCCATACTTTGGTAAATGGCCTTTTTCCACGGCTTGATGGCCTAACGCTAAAATATCTTCCGCTTTGGTGTCTACATATTCAGGTTTTAAAACCACCAATGCTAAAGGTCGTTCGCCCCATCTTTCATCTGGCACTCCAATCACGGCAACATCAGCGACACTCGGGTGAAAGGATAAAATGGTCTCAACTTCAAGCGAGGATACCCACTCACCACCAGACTTAATCACATCCTTAAGCCGATCCGTAATGCTTAGAGTACCGTCAGAGGAGATAGAGGCGATATCTTGGGTATGCATCCAGCCACCGCGCCATAGCTCATTACCAGCATCTGAGTTTTTGAAATAGCTTTGAGTAAGCCAAGGTGCTCGAATCACAAGTTCCCCTGTCGACTCACCATCCATTGGTAAAGCTTTGCCGTTTTCATCCCAGATTTCCATTGAGACGAGCATAATCGGTGAGCCAGACAGACAACGATAATTAAGCTGCTCTTTCATTTCCATCGAGTCCGTTTTATCATCAAATACCGCTCTCGATAGCACGGGACAAGATTCTGACATGCCAAATCCAGACATAAACTCAATACCGCTTTCAATGGCCGCTTTAGCCAAACCTTCATTCAGCTTTGAGCCACCGAGTAACAACTTCAGACCCTCAAACTTACGTCCTCGTGCTGCCATCTCTTTTAATAGCATCTGTAAAATCGCAGGAACGCCATGCGAAAGCGTGACTTTGTGCTGCTCGATTAAGTCCACCAACATTGGGGCTAGATAGCGTCCTGGATATACTTGCTTAAGCCCTATCATGGTTGCCCCATACGGCCAACACCAAGCATGTACATGGAATAATGGCGTCATTGGCATATAAACATCATTGTAGCGAGCGCCTTGACCTTCGGCGTTTAGCGCGGATGCTAGCGTGCTTGCCAGCGTCTGTAATACGATCTGTCGATGGGTAAAGAAAACCCCTTTTGGGTCACCCGTCGTGCCACTGGTATAAAATGTGGTGGCGATGGTATTTTCATCGAAATCTGGAAAGTCGAACGCATCGCTGGCAGCTGCTAGCAGGGCTTCATACTCACCTTCGACATAATCTGGCATGCTAACTTGTTCGGTTCTTGTAGCGTTTTTTGTATCGTCTTCGCCATACTCAGCATCATCAAAGCCAGTATCATCGAGCCAAATAATCTTCTCAATAGAAGGCGCTTCATGACGGTAATTTTTCGCCATTGGCTCAAATTCAGCATTTAAGAGCAAGGCTTTGGGTTTGGCGTGGTTGATGGTATACAGCACTTTATCTTCGGCCAAGCGTACATTGACCGTTTGTAAAATCATGCCAGACATCGGCACGGCAAAATACGCTTCAAGGTAACGATGACTGTCCCAGTCCATAACCGCAACCACGTCACCTGCTTGTAAACCCATGTTTTTCAGTACGTTTGCCAAGCGATTAACCCGCTTAAAAAATTCAGCATAGGTATAAGTAACCTTGTCGGCATAACTAATGGTTTGATCAGTAGAGGCAATTTTTGCACGATTTAGCAGCTGTTTGATAATCAAAGGAAAACCATACGCTTCTTGAGCTTGCTGGTAGTCCTCATGTTGGTTAAGTATAGAAGTCATTATTGTCGTCCTTGATAATAAAATAGTATGGCGAGGGCAGTAATAGTAAAGGTAGCTTAAAATGCTTAGACTCGTTCTATCACCATGGCAAGCCCTTGCCCAATGCCAATACATAAACTGACCACGGCGTATTTTTCGCCTGTACGCTGTAGCTCTCGTGCCGTACTTAATGCAAGTCTTGCCCCTGATGCACCCAGCGGATGTCCGACGGCAATCGCCCCACCATTGGGGTTGACACGCTTGTCATCAAAATCAATGTCTAAACCTTTTAGACAGCCGAGTACCTGCGAGGCAAATGCTTCATTAATCTCAATGATGGACATATCATCAAGGGTTAAATCAGCGCGTTTCAATGCCAGTTTAATGGCTTCAACAGGTCCTACGCCCATAATATTAGGCTCAACACCCATAGCACCAGATGACAGAATCTTGGCAATAGGCTTAAAGCCCAACTTTTCTTCTGCCTGCTTTGAGCCAATAATCAGCGCAGCTGCACCATCATTAATACCTGACGCATTGCCTGCTGTGACGACACCTTCGTTGTTTAAAGGCTTAAGTTTTTGTAACGCTTCAACAGTAGAGCTGGCACGAGGATGCTCATCATCCAATATCGCTTTTTCTGGCAGTTTTTTACCTTGCGATACCATAATTGGCGTTATTTCATCGTCGAAAAACCCAGTTTGTTTGGCTGCTTGGTACTTAGCTTGTGAGGCTGCTGCGAATTTGTCCGCTTCTTCTCGAGTGATACCGTATTTGCGAGCCACATTATCACCCGTTTGCGGCATGCTATCGCTACCAAACTGTTTTTCGATGATAGGATTGGGGAAGCGGCTGCCAATGGTGGTATCAAATACTTTAAATTCACGACTAAAAGGCTGCTCGGTTTTGGCAAATACAAAGGGTGCGCGGGTCATTGACTCAACGCCACCTGCTAAAAATATATCCCCCTCATTACAAGTAATACTACGAGCGGCATCGATAATGGTCGATAGTCCTGAAGCGCATAAGCGATTGACGGTTTGACCGGGTGTTCTGACATCTAACCCTGCTAGCAGCGCAGCATTACGGGCGATATTGCGTGAGTCCTCACCGGCTTGATTGGTATTACCAATCAATACTTCATCAAAGATATCGTTAGGCAGTTGGTGCTTTTCGACCAAAGCTTTCATTACTGTCGCAATCATGTCATCGGGACGTACGGTGGCTAATGCTCCACCATGGCGACCAAAAGGGCTTCTTAACCCGTCATAAATATAGGCATCTAACATAACTGTTCCTTGTTGTGTTTTGAGAATTTGCATTATTAAAATATATGGTTTCGTAACTGTACACTTGGGCGCGCTAATTCATTAATACGCCATTAACCTGAATAATTATTTTGCTGAGTAAACAGTGAAACACCTAGGGTGGCGCGGCGTTGCAGCCATGGGCTTGGACGGTAACGCGGATCGCCCGTTAACCCATGAATACGCTCTAAGATAAGTAAAATACGCGAGGCACCAATCTCGTCTCCCCATGAGATAGGACCATACGGATAACCCAATCCAAGCTTGACGGCATTGTCGATATCCTTTGGTGTGGCAATACCTTGCATCGCGATATCACAACCTAAATTAATTACCATGGCAATAACTCGCTGCGCCACGAAACCCGTGCTTTCGGTAATTAGTGTGGCATCGACAGCAACATTTGAACCCTCATCCGAGCTTTTATCGAATTTATTACTTCTACCAAATAGAGCATAAGCTTGCGCTATAAAGTTATCTTGCGTGACGATACTTGGCATGAGAGTACGATGCTGGGATAAGTCAGTCAGCATATCGATGGCAACCGCTTGTTTAGGATTAACCTGATAGCGAATAGCCGCATTGGTGGTATCGTCACCATAGATAGCCAGCAATATCAAACTGTCAGAGTTTGGTTTCTCGTTATCGTCGATAGTAATACCATTAGCGTTTAGATAATCAACCAGTTGTTGTTTATCTTCTGCTAAATCCGCCCCAATCCAAACTGAGAGGTTTGAGATATCGGAATCTGTCTTAAAAGGTAATTGTTTGGAAGGGTCTACTGTTACGTTTTGACCATCTTGTTTTTTATTTTCTGTGTAGTGATAAAAGCCTTCACCGACTTTGCGGCCAAGCTTTTTTCCTATTAGCATTTGACGGGTTAAGGGATGCGGACGATAGCGAGGCTCAGAATAATACTGGTTATAAACAGACTCCATAACTGGATGGGATACGTCGATACCGGTGAGATCAAGCAGCTCAAACGGTCCCATTCGAAAGCCAGCCCCTTCACGTAAAATAAGATCTATATCCTCAAAACTAGCGACTCCCTCGCCTAGTATTTTTAAGGCCTCCGTACCATAAGCTCTGCCGCCATGATTGACAATAAACCCTGGGGTGTCTTTTGCCACTACCCCTAAATGCCCCATGCGTTTGGCTAGAGTTGTAAGCGTCTCTACCACTGAAGGCTTGGTTGAGATACCCGGAATCACTTCAACGATTTTCATTAGCGGCACAGGGTTAAAGAAGTGAAATCCTGCTACGCGCTCTGGGTGCTCACAATCGGAGGCAATCGCGGTCACTGCTAGTGATGAAGTATTGGTTGCCAAAATCGTCTCAGCAGGAACAATGCTTTCTAGTTGTTTAAAAAGCTGTTGTTTTATTTCTAAATTTTCGATAATCGCTTCGATTACGACATCTACCTCAGCAATTTTGGCTATATTTTCAATCACGGTCAGATTAGCTAAGGTAGACTGTAGTTGCTCGTCGGTAAATTTACCTTTGGCCGCCAGTTTTTCGAGGGTCGCTTGAAGAGACTGGCATCCTTGCTCGGCAGCTCCTGCCTTGGCATCAAATAAAAGTACTTGAATGCCCGCTTGCGCTGCGATTTGGGCGATACCCATACCCATAATGCCTGTACCAATAATGGCCAATGTGTTCACGGTCATAATAATCCTTTATATGCTCTCGTTTTGAAAATTGATTTAGCTATGCCTATGTTTGTCTCAACAAGCTACTGTCCTTTGTATTCAGCACTACGTTTTTCCAAAAAAGCTTTCGCCCCTTCTTTTTGATCTTCTGTATCAAATAAAATCTGAAAGGCTTTACGCTCTAGAGCCAATGCGGCTTGTAGCGGCATGTCCACCCCGAGATTGGCAACTTCTTTGATTTGAGTTAACGCAATAGGCGAGTAACCTGCGAGTTGTTCAGCGATTTCAATAGCACGATTAATAGTCGCTTCATCTTCGACCACTTCAGAAACCAATCCCATTTGATCCGCTGCATCAGCACTTATCATGTCGCCCGTTAATATCAGCTTCATGGCTTTATGTTTGCCAATCACGCGAAACAGCCGCTGCGTGCCTCCTGCTCCTGGCATCAATCCAATTTTGATTTCTGGTTGTCCAAACTTAGCCGACTTACCAGCGACGATGATGTCGGCATGCATAGCAAGCTCACAGCCGCCGCCAAGGGCATAACCATTGACCGCTGCAATAATCGGCTTACGGCAATTGGTGATGGCATCCCAATAACGTTCGCTATGACGGAGATACACATCAACCGTTTTTGCGGTTAAGAAATCATTAATATCAGCGCCCGCGGCGAACACTTTGTCACCGCCCGTCAGCACAATAGCTTTAATCTGAGGGTCATCGTTTAATTGGATAAAAATATCTGCCAGTTTCTGACGTAATTCGGTATTTAAAGCATTTCGAACTTTAGGACGATTAAGCCTTATCACGCAAACGCCATTTACTTGCTGCTCAATTAAAATTATTTGCTCTTCCATGATGCCATCCTTTAAATAGTGTCCTTTAATTTAAACAGTGCCCTTAAGCAAAATACTGCAATTCTTAAAAGCAAAATACTGCAATCCTTAAAACACCTTAAAATTGTGTGATTAATACCGCATAGCGATATCTAGTGCCAATATATACTGTTTATTTCCATTTGTGAAGAGAAAAACCCAGTTAAATTCAGAAATAAACCCTAAGTCAAAGATATATACTCTTAATAAATACCGCATTGCGGTTTTTTAAACCAAAAGTATTGTAATTTAATAAACTATCCATTATGCTGTTTGTTCGAATTAACCATAAAGTCCCTATTAGCAATATTAGATATTATTTCAACAAGGAAGAACTACATGATTAGAGATAAGGAAGTACTCGACCATATCGTCCAAACTGTTCGTCAGTTTGTAAACAACCAGTTGATACCGAAAGAAGATTGGGTAGCAGAAAACGACCGTCTGCCAGAAGAGATCATCAGCCAGATGCGTGAATTAGGGCTGTTTGGACTGACCATTCCCGAAGAGTATGGCGGGCTTGGCGTTACTATGGAAGAAGAAGTCACACTGGCATTTGAATTGGGACGCACCTCACCCGCTTTTCGCTCATTAATAGGGACAAATAACGGTATCGGCTCATCTGGTCTTGTGATTGATGGCACCGAAGAACAAAAACGAAAATATCTACCAAGACTTGCCAGTGGTGAAATCATCGGCTCTTTTTGCTTGACCGAACCAGAGTCAGGCTCAGATGCTGCCTCACTCCGAACCACGGCTATTAAAGATGGTGACAACTATGTACTTAATGGCACCAAGCGTTATATAACCAATGCTCCTCAAGCCGGTATATTTACCGTCATGGCACGCACTGACCCCGATAATAAAAGGTCGGGCGGTATTTCAGCATTTATCGTCGAGAGCGATACCCCTGGTATTACGCTTGGCAAAATTGACAAAAAAATGGGGCAAAAAGGCGCTCATACTTGTGATGTGATTTTTGATAACTGCGTCGTTCCTGCTAGCGCTTTGATAGGTGGTGTCGAGGGTGTAGGTTTCAAAACAGCAATGAAAGTCCTTGATAAAGGGCGCTTACATATCGCCGCCGCAAGTACCGGAGCAGCTACTCGAATGCTAGATGATGCGCTACGTTATGCTGTCGAACGTAAGCAGTTTGGGCAACCGATTGCCAACTTCCAGCTTATTCAAGCGATGCTTGCTGATTCAAAAGCAGAGATTTATGCGGCCAAATCTATGGTATTAGATGCTTCACGCCTGCGCGATGAAGGTAAAGACGTCGTTACCGAGTCGTCATGTGCCAAGATGTTTGCCACTGAAATGTGCGGCCGCGTCGCTGATAGAGCGGTGCAAATTCATGGCGGTGCTGGTTATATCGCCGACTATGGTATTGAGCGCTTTTATCGTGATGTGCGCTTATATCGTTTATATGAAGGGACTACTCAGATTCAGCAAATCATCATTGCTCGCAATATGATTAAAGAGGTGAGCGAGTAGTTTTCACTTATTTAAATGCTAGTTATTTGATTAGTAACAGGTATTTACATTATTAAAGCGTACTCATGTATTTGCTGGGATGCAGATACCTGAGTAACGTCACTATACCCATATGCTCATAGTCTTTTACTCTCACAAAAATAAGGATATAAATTGTGAAAAGTGCCGCTATAATTTCAAATCCGAGCTTAATTCCTGTGCAAAAACAGCCTTGGAAATTGGCCTTCTTTTTTTGTTTTTTAGTTCTATTATGCGATGGAGCTGATATTGGTATTCTCGCCTTTACACTTTCAAGTATAAAGCTAGAATTTGGGTTGACCAATGTACAAGCGGGTGCTTTAGGCAGTTGGTCCCTATTTGGCATGGCCATCGGTGGGTTTTTCGGTGGTTGGGCCTGTGACCGTTTTGGACGAGTACGTGTGATCGTGCTTGCGACAGCACTCTTCTCCCTTCTTTCTGGCTTTAGCGGATTTGTGCAAAGCTATGAGCAGTTTGTAGCATTAAGATTCACCGCTTGTTTGGGTCTTGGCAGCTTATACATTGCCACCAATACCTTGATGTCTGAGATGGTACCTACCAAACATCGAACGACGGTACTTGCCGCATTGATGACAGGTTTTACCTTAGGATCTTTGGTTATTACCAGCATATCAGCTTGGATTATTCCAAGTTATGGTTGGCGCACACTATACCTGTTAACGTTTTTACCTATTACTCTATCTATAGCAATGTATTTTCTTATACCTGAACCAAACTCTTGGAAAGCAGCACGCGCTCTTAAACTCAGTGGTGCAAAAGACTCTCTTCAAAAACCTGAAAATCCTTATAAAGCCATATTTGAAAATCCCAAACATCGCATCATGTTCATCTTATGGTCAATGAGTTCAGGTCTTTTACTATTTGGCTATTTCGGAGTCAGTAACTGGCTACCTTCTTACCTAGAAACTGAATTGGGTATCAAGTTTAAGGAAATGGCTCTATATATGGCAGGTACATATCTAACCATGATGTTTGCAAAAGTGGTGGCAGGCTTTGTAGCTGATAAAATTGGTCGCAAGATAGTTTTTGCTTTCGGTACTATGGGCACGGCGCTCTTTATCCCAGTATTAGTATATCTCCATACTCCTGAAAATATCGGTTGGCTTATGTTAACCTTTGGTTTCCTGTATGGTATTCCTTATGCTATCAACGCTACCTATCTAACCGAAAGTTTCCCTACTGCTATTAGAGGAACTGCTATTGGTGGCGCATTCAATATCGGACGATTAGGCTCAGTTATCGCCCCTGTCGCTATTGGTTATATGGCTATGCAAAACTCCATCGGCGCAGGTTTATTACTGATGGCAGGTGCGTATTTCTTATGTGGTCTTATTCCAACCTTATTCATTAAAGAACAACAGTACGACCCACAAAAGGCGTAATATTATCCAATATATATACGGCATAGCGAAATAGCTTATAATACCTGTGCTAAGAATTTAATGGCATCTTTAATATAGTATTATTAAAGATGTCGACTACTATCAGCTTAGAATCCTTTTTTTGATTATAAAGTACAGAAAATAGTGCGTTTACTATCATATTTATATTAACTTGATTGAGATTAAAAATAATATATGACAACTAAAAATCTAGTAGATGAAGGCACTAACAATACAACGCATATTGAATTGCTAGAGCCCATTGCAGAGATGAGAGATCAAAATGATAGACAGTTTGTCACGGCATTGGCTCGAGGACTTGAACTACTGCGTTGTTTTACTCCGCAGCGTCCATATCTTGGCAATCAAGACTTAAGTCAATTAACAGGGCTTCCGAAAGGCACAATCACTCGTCTTACGTATACATTAGTTAAGTTAGGATATTTAAAACAATCGGCAAACAGTAGTAAATATCAACTCTCTGTAGGCGTAATGGGATTTGGCTACACAATGATGGCGAATATCTCTATCAATAATCTGGTCACACCGTACATGGAAGAGCTTGCAGATTATGCTAACAGTGCCGTTGCTATGGCAACTCGTGATCGCCTGACGATGGTATATCTAAATGTCGTACAAAGCTCAAGTACGACTACGATGCGGCGTAATGTTGGCTCATACTTACCTATTCATTTAAGTTCAATGGGAAGAGCCTGCTTGGCCAGCATGCCGCAGGCAGAGCAAGAATTCATCCTTGATGCCATTCGTACTAAGCATAAAGATGATTGGCTAAAGATTAGGCGAGGACTGGACAAAGCCTTTAAAGATTATGAAGATTATGGGTACTGCTTCTCGATTAGTGAGTGGCAAAAAGACGTCAATGCAGTTGCTACGGCCTTGATGCATCCTACTGAGGGTTTACTAACTTTTAATTGCGGCGCACCAAACTTTGTCCTTAGCCGTGACAAACTAGAGGAAGATATCGCACCTCGTCTGTTGCATATGAGAAATAATATAGAAGATAATCTCTACATTATCTAGAACGCATCATCTGTAATCACTATTAATATTTAAATAAAAGTTAATGTTCGAAAAAGAATTTTGGAGTGCTATAAAGGATGTAGCGCCTGCCATAGAGAAACTTGGAAGATTTTGATTAAGTAGGCTGTGTAGTAATCAACTAATTTAAGACAACTAATAAGAGATTTTTATTAAAGTAGCGTTCCTCTTTTTATGCTGGTGGCAAATAATCATTAAAGCGGTGTGGTATCACTGTAGTGGTCAACTAATTTAGGACACCTGATAAGAGGTTTTGATTAAAGTAACGTCTTTCTTTTTCAGCCGGCGGTAAATAATTATTGAAGCTGTGCGGTCTCACCGTTTGGTAGTAGCCCCAGATATAGTCGCTAATAGCATTTGATGCTTCAGCTATATCCTCGAAGCCGCCCTTTGGCATCCACACAATTTTAAAGCTCCTGAAGAACCTTTCAGTTGGGGCGTTGTCCCATGAGCGAGGTTTAGCAAAGCACTGCTTTGCCCAAGTGCAAGACGAAGAGCTGTGCCCATAGTGGATTACCACGACGCCTGATACTTTGTGTCATACCCTTACAACTTGCCGCGGATTCAGCGAATTTCTTGCTGGTATAATAGGTTCCCTGATCGGAGTGAAATAACACAGCACTGGGTCTGATTCTACTTTGATATGCTATCTGCAACGCATTAGCGGTCAGCACACTGTCAGAAATTCTGGCACGGCAAATCTCACCACACGACGAGCGTACAAGTCTAAAACGACGGCTAAATAACACTAGCCACCTTTGTTACGGATATAAGTCACATCATCCGTGCAAACTTGATGGGACGCTGTTGGGCTAAAGTTGCGAGCTAGGATATTGTCATGCGTTTTATGAATTGCCAGCTGTAGGTGCTTGGTCGTTCATTTCTTGTCGATACTAGATCAGCCATTTCTGAAAGGTAAATTTGCCTATCCTTAAGGAATCGGCCACGTCAGGTATTTTACGTTTTTGATCAACGACTAAACTAATAGCTTCAAGCTTGAATTCTCGGGTATATTGATTGCGTTTGCTGGTCATACTATGTTCATTCTTTGAGTTAGCATAACTTCTTAGTAGCTATCCAATTTAATGGTACTACTACACAACCCTATAATATGATACGAAAGAAAAACCTTGGTCACTATATTTTAAAATGCATCTTACGAAACTTAATAGGTGACATTCCAGTAAATTGCTTAAACTGCCGACTAAAAGCACTATGATCACCATAACCACAATTTAAAGAGATTTGCGTCACTGTGAGCTTATGGTCTGCCAAAAGACGAATCGCATGCTCTAAACGAAGTTTTTGTACAAACTGAATCGGCGACATATTAAGTACTGCCTTAAAAGTACGCTCTAGTTGTGATTGACTAAGATTCGCCAGCGTCGCTAAATGCACAATATGAATCTTTTGGTCAATGTTGTTTCGTACATACTCCTCTACACTTGCCAAGCGAGCGTGCTTACGCAATATTCGCTCATTATCTTCATCGATATCGACCGATATGCCCACCATTGCTACAATACGCCGTTCTGTATTATATACCGGTAGCTTTTGCGTGATACACCACCCTAGCTGTCCAGAAGCATAGCTATGTAACTCCAGTCTATCAGTAATCTCCCTGCCCTCTTTCAGCACTTTCATATCCTGATTAAGGTAATCTTTGCCTTGAGGCTCTGAAAACACTTGCTCTGAAGTTAGCCCTACAAGTTCTTTTTTATCTTTGAACCCACTACGTTTAATCAGTGTCCTACTTACTAATTGATAACATGCTTGGCTGTCTTTCACAAAAAATACCGTGTTCGCCATAGTATCGAGCAAAGGTATTAATAATGATACGTTACCAACAAACTCCTGCAAGTTTTTTGGTCGATAAGCCTGTAGCTGTTTTGACAATCCATTTGTCGGCTCTCTTAACGATAGCATTTGCACATTTTCCATATAGCCTCTCTTGGGCTCTCCTGCTAAACCCTAAAAACATTTTAAAGAAACCTTATTACTATTTAGGCTCTGTACATAAATACTTCATTAGAAAAATAAACTTTAAAATCATTTTACCCTGAGCTTCCCTAGAGCCTAATAACTATTTAGCACGTTAGGTTAATAACATATGACCTTTATACCGTTATATCGCTCTATAACCTATGCAGAAATGCGCATTTATTCATGGAAAAACAACAAGCCCCCTTTTACGAAACGGGGCATTCTATATCTATACACTATTTATTAATAATTAAGTGCTACGAACACACCTTAATTCATGGATGAATCGGGAAGTTAATTATGTCTGCCATACTTTTTAATTTTAAAATCATTGATTCGCACACTGGCGGTGAGCCTACTCGCATGGTGTACGAAGGCTTCCCAAACCTTAATGGCTATACCATTCAAGAAAAACTCCACGACTTTAAACAAAACTTTGATCATTTACGCCAAAGCATCATTCTAGAACCACGTGGCAACGATGTACTTGTTGGCGCTTTACTGTGTGAGCCCACTGACCCTCGCGCCAAGGCTGCCGTTATTTTCTTCAATAATTGTGGCTATTTAGGTATGTGTGGTCATGGCACTATCGGTGTAATTGCCTCACTTGCTTATCAGAAAAAGATTACTCCAGGCGAGCATTACCTTGAGACAACTGTTGGTTTGGTAAAAGCTACTCTGCATGAAGACGGCAGTTGTAGTGTACAAAATGTACCTTCTTATCGCTACCAAAAACAAGTCGCAGTTCAAGTCCCGAATATTGGCCCTGTGTATGGAGATATCGCTTGGGGCGGCAATTGGTTCTTTTTAGTGAGTGAGCATCCTCAAGCCATCAAAGCGAGTAATGTCCAATCGCTTACCCAGTTCAGCTTACAAATCAAATCTGCACTTCATGAAGCTGGCATTACTGGCGCTAATAATGGCGAAATAGATCATATAGAGCTGTTTGGTCAGAGTGAGCTCGCCAGCGCCAATAGCAAAAGCTTCGTTTTATGTCCAGGTGCCGCTTATGACCGTTCTCCTTGTGGGACCGGTACCAGTGCCAAATTAGCTTGTTTGGCAGCGGATAACCTATTAGCTCCTGGGCAGACTTGGGTTCAAGAAAGCGTTATCGGTAGTATATTTAGCGCCAGCTATCAACCTGCTGAAAGGCTTAGCGAAAATCAGTCCGTTTCTCACCCTTATCCTGACAATACTATCATCCCTACAATTCGTGGTTATGCTCATGTCTGCGCAGAGACCTCTCTAATTGTCCAAAATAGCGACCCATTTAAATGGGGTATATCTTTATAACAGTATAGATTCTTTTACAAACCTCTTCTAAGAGATATTTACAAGATTTTTAAGTAGGGACTAAAAGCAGTATTAGATCGAGCAAGACGCATCATATTAATAATCACAAGGAAGTGAGAGCAGCATGGGCAATCAAGAGTTCGATTTACATATTATCGGTGGCGGTATCATTGGCTTATGCGCTGCCGTTAGTCTGCAAGCTCGTGGAGTGCAAGTCGCTATCCTAGAAGCTGATAAAATCGCCCGCGGAGCCTCTTATGGCAATGCCGGTCATATTGCCACCGAGCAGGTCTTTCCTATTGCTGATGCCAATATATTGCAGCATGTACCAGCCATGTTATTAAACCCTGAAGGACCGCTACGCATAGACTGGCGCTACCTACCACGCTTAATGCCATGGGCTTTTAAGCTGCTATTGAATATGCGCTCAGAACCTTTTGCGCAGAGCCATCAAGCACTCTTAGCTCTCAATAGTCAAAGCCTACAAGCTTGGCAGGATTTTGCCGATAAATGGCAATTAACATCCTGGATTAAGGTACAAGGGTCTTTATTAACAGTCGAAAAGAACACTAGCCTGTACGAATTGAAAGCACATGGCCATCGTCTCAATGACCTTGGAGTGAATAACGAACTACTCTCTCAATCGGCTCTCTTAGACCTTGAGCCTGAGTTAAAAGATAACCAGTTGGGCGCTTTGCTTTTCCCAGAGACCGGACACATCACTAACCTCGAAGCCATGGCTCAGAAATTAACTGATACATTCAAAGAGCTTGGTGGTCGAATCTTTGAGAACTGCCGTGTTTTGGGTGCGAAAGTGACGGCCGATAGCATCACTTTAACGACGGCCAACCGACACATTAATGCCAAAAAAGTCATGCTAGCGGCAGGCGCGCACTCTAAAGTTTTAGCCAAACAGTTGACGGGCATCTCAGTTCCTCTCGATACGGAACGTGGTTATCATCTCATGCTGCCTAACGAAGCCACACGCTTAACCCTACCCGTTTCAAGTATGGATCGTCGCTTTATCATGACACCAATGGAAACCGGGCTACGCTTAGCGGGCACAGTAGAATATGCAGGGCTCGAGGCTCCAGCCAATATGAACCGGGCGCAAATGCTGCTAAAGCAAGCACAAGCAATGATAAAAACCCCGCTTGATAGTCAAAATAGCACGCAGTGGATGGGGTTTAGACCCTCGACCGCCGACTCGTTGCCCATTATCGACAAGTGCGGTTCCGTCCTTTTAAATTTTGGTCACCAGCATCTGGGATTGACACAAGCCGTCGTCAGTGCCGAGATGATCACGGCTTTATATTTTGGCGAGACTCCCGCTATAGACCCTACTTCTTATCGTTTAAATCGTTTTAAATAATTCAAATTTTACTTCTATGATCACTCATAGAATCTTCACTGTCGCTATTGGCATGCTGCCTACTAACGACTTTTATCATTAAATAAGGATATTTATATGAACATTCATGGCGTTTTAGTCCCTATCGTTACCCCTTTTGATGCCAATGGCGACATTGACACGCAAACTCTAACCGAACTAGTCAATGTCTTTATAGAAAAAGGCGTCACCGGTATCGTAGCCTGCGGTACTACTGGCGAATACTATACTTTTTCACCTGAAGAGCGCGAGCTCGTCCTAAGCACTATTGCTGATACTGCCAAGGGGAAAGTCACTTTAATCGCTGGTATTAACAGCCTTTCGACCGATCATTCCATTGAGCTGGCACATCAAGCAAAAGCGCTGGGCTACGATGGTTTAATGCTATCAGCCAATCCTTATAGCCTTCCAAATCAAGAAGGTATTATCGCTCATTTCGAAAAAGTCGCTAATGCGACAGACCTGCCTATCGTTATGTACAACTTTCCCGCGCGCGTAGGTGTAAGCATTGAATTTGAAACGGTTGCTCATCTAGCCAAGCACCCAAATATTGCAGGCATTAAAGAAAGTAGTGGCGATTTTAGCCATGCGCTACGCCTGCTACAAGCCAACTTTGACAATTTCGAAGTAATTTGTGGTTGTGATGATCAACCGGTTGACTTCTTCTTTTGGGGTGCAAAAAGTTGGATCGCAGGTGCGGCCAACGTTTTCCCTGGCGAGCAAGTTGCCCTATTTAAAGCGACACAGCAAAGCGATTGGGATGGGGCTAAAGAGCTGATGAGTAGTATGTACCCTGCGATTCATTCTATGGAATCTGGTAACTATAATCAAAAAGCTAAAGCCGGATGCATTAACGGTACCATCGATGTCGGACCCGTACGTATACCATTGACTCCCATGTCCGATGAAGATACCCAAACGTTCTTAACGCTATTGTCATAGTCGTTAAACCACCTCCGTATTGAGAATATTACTTTATATAAAAGGACAATCTAATGAGTATGACCACTGCGCAAGTATTCGAACTCTCAAAAAAACAACAGCTTTGGGCAGGCCATCTTATAGCCTCTGAGCAAGTTTCCGAGGCTACACTACCTAACTATAGCCCTATCGACAATAACCCTATCGGTACTATTGCTAAAGGCAATCGTCAAGATGTTGACCTTGCGGTGATTGCAGCTCGCAATGCTTTTGATACTGGAGATTGGCGTCGGATGTCGCCTGCAGAGCGCAAAGTTATAATGCAGCGCTGGTGCAAGTTAATGCATGAAAACATTGATGAGCTTGCGGCATTAGACTGTGTCGATGCGGGCAAGCCAATCACAGAATGCCTCAACACCGATCTACCCGCTACGATCGAAACCTTTGAATGGTACGCCGAAACTGCTGATAAAGTATTTGGTAAGGTCGCACCTACTGGATCTGATGCACTAGGGCTTATCGTACAAGAACCAATTGGAGTAGTTGGCGCAGTATTACCTTGGAACTTCCCTGCACAAATGTACGCTTGGAAGGTCGCGCCAGCGCTAATAACCGGAAATTCAGTGATTGTTAAGCCTGCCGAACTAACGTCACTATCAGCTTATCGCTTGACGCAATTAGCGTATGAAGCCGGTGTACCAAAAGCGGCCTTACAGCTGATTTGCGGCCTTGGTGAAGAAGTCGGCGCGGCACTCGGGCAGCACATGGATGTCGATATGATTTCCTTCACCGGCTCTACCGAAGTAGGTCGATTATTTCTGCAATATTCTGCGCAAAGCAACCTAAAAGAAGTGGTCTTAGAGTGTGGTGGTAAGAGTCCACAAGTGGTGTTTGCCGATGCCCTCATCAATGAGCAAACCGTTGAGCATATTTTGTCAGCGGCTTTTTGGAATATGAGCGAAAACTGCAGCTGTGGCTCACGATTAATAGTGCACTCTAGCCAAAAGGAAGCTTTATTGAGCCTCCTACAAGAAGGTCTCAAGTCATGGAAAGTAGGTCTTCCCTATGACCCTGAAGTCGCTATTGGCCCTATGATCGAAAGGGCGCATTTCGACAAGGTAGTTTCCTACCTTGATACCGCTAAAGCTGAAGGCGCTACTTTGGTTGCAGGCGGTCGTATCCATGAGGAAGTTGGCAGTGGCTGGTATATCGAGCCCACTATTTTTGATAATGTCAGCGCAGACATGACGTTGTTCAAGGAAGAAGTCTTTGGTCCGATTCTCGCTATCACCAGCTTTGAAACTGAGGAAGAAGCCATCACGCTTGCTAATCAAAGTAGCTATGGCTTAGCTGCGTCTTTTTATACTCAAAATATCCACCGTGCTTTTCGTGTGGCAGCAGCCATTAAAGCAGGTACCGTTTCGATTAATGGCTTTTCAGAAGGAGATATTACGACACCTTTTGGCGGCTACAAACAATCTGGCTTCGGCGGGCGTGACAATGGCCTTGAGGCACTATCTCAATACACACAAACTAAAACTATTTGGTTGGTAAATTAAGCAAGGACGTCCCAAGAACTAATGTCAGCGTAGCCAAAAACATTACAAGGAAGTAAAGTTATGGAAAACATCATTAATACCATCGTCGGGTATATTTGGAGCGACGCGCTGGTATATCTTGCACTAGGCGTCGGTATCTATTTTACTATCATGACCCGCGCTGTGCAGATTCGCTATTTTAAAGAGATGATCAAACTGTTATTCGATAAACAAACCTCATCAGCAGGGGTTAGCTCGTTTCAGGCTTTCTGTATGGCTCTATCCGGACGTATCGGTGTCGGTAATATTGCAGGGGTCGCAACGGCTATAGCAGCTGGAGGCCCTGGGGCTGTATTTTGGATGATTATCATGGGAGTTTTAGGTGGCGCCAGTGCCTTTATTGAATCCACTTTGGCACAGGTTTATAAGCATAAAGTAGACGACCAATATCGAGGCGGTTCGCCGTTTTATATTGAAAAAGGTCTCAAGTTAAAGCCTTTTGCTATCGTCGTTGCTGTCGTGACTTGTCTCTCTTATGGTGTGTTAGTGCCTGGGGTTCAGGCAAATACTATCGCGGATTCTTTTAACACTGCATTTAATATCCCTCCATTTGTGACTGGTATCATAATTGTCATACTGCTAGCCATCATCATATTTGGTGGCGTCAAGCGTATTGCTAGTTTCGCTGGCAAGGTAGTTCCCGTAATGGCCATTGGCTACATTGTTATGATGGTAATTGTATTGGCCTTTAATGCTCACAATATTCCTTCTATGTTTGCGCTCATCTTCAAAAGTGCCTTTGGTATGGATGCTGTATTCGGCGGCATGGTCGGTACTGCTATCTCATGGGGCGTACGTCGCGCTGTATTCTCTAATGTTGCAGGGGCTGGAGAAGCTACTTTTAGCTCAGCCGCAGCGGAAGTCTCTCACCCTGCTAAGCAAGGATTGGTACAGAGCTTTTCTATCTACATTGATACCGTACTCGTTTGTACCGCTACCGCTTTGATGATTCTATCAACCGGCATGTATAACGTAACTACTCCAGAAGGGGTAGCGCTGGTCGAGAATATGCCTGGCATCGAGGCCGGCACTGCATTTACACAAGCAGCGGTATCTACTGTTTTTAGCCAATACGGTAGTGGATTTGTCGCTATTGCTATTTTCCTGTTCGCATTCACGTGTTTGATTGCCTACTACTATATCGCCGAAACTACTTTGGTTTATTTGGATAACAAGTTGCGCTACCCCATTCTTAAGCACTTACTAAAACTGATTTTTTTAATTGTTTGTTTCTCAGGCAGTGTGCAATCTGTCGGTATGATGTGGGCGCTAGGCGACATTGGCTTTGGCAGTATGTGTTACCTAAATTTTATCGCCATTTTATTACTCAGCAAAACTGCATTAAAGGTGCTCAAAGACTACGATACGCAGATGAAGTTAGGGGTTAATCCTATCTTTGATCCTAGAAAGGCTGGCGTGGATAATGCAGACTTCTGGATAGGCTACAGTGATGAACATGGTCATAAGTAACATTCTTACATATTGTTTTAAACAATAGACTGCGATATAAATTAGCCTAGCTGCTATAGTAGGAGTACTTTTAAACCGCTACAGTGTTGCTCGCCCTAGATGTACTCAGTGTACTATCTGCGGTAGATCGCCTTGTAGCGTTTTTAAAATTTCTTGACTATAGCACGACTATTTACCCACTAATTTAACGAGAAGGTTAAGGATGACTATCGATAACGACGTATTACGTGACCGCATCAGCTTATTAGGCTCATTTCTGGGTAATGCAATTTCTCGCCAGACTGGCGAAGAAACACTTAATACGATTGAAACCCTGCGTAAAGGCTTTATTCAACAACGACGCGCGCCTAACGACACGAACAAACAACAACTCATCGACTTTATTGCCTCGTTAGACAACCAAACCTTAAAAAATGTCATCCGCAGCTTTTCTATCTATTTCTTCTTAGCCAATCTCAGTGAAGAAAATTACTTACGAGAACA